>JAEZVQ010000047.1 GCA_023420745.1 Actinomycetes bacterium | reverse complement strand
ACGCGACCTCGAACGCGCCGTCGAGGATGCTGTCGTCTCACATCAAGAAGACCAGTCAAAGATCGTGGAGTACTTCTTCTCAAGTGCTGCCCAGCGAGATGAAATCATCCGCCAAATTAGCGACCTGGTCTACAACAAACTCACACACAAAGACCAATAAATGCGCACTAAAGAAAAGAGGTGAACATGCTGGCAGGTAACGACCAACAGTTAGGGATTGACCTTTTGTTGCTTGAAGGTAGAGCTGATGGGCCAATCCTCGTGTAAATCCCGGATACCAAATACGGTCTGTACATCCTGCCGGCAGCCTCGCTTAAGGATTATCGCGACCATAACAAAATAAACATGGCTGGCGTCTACCTCGTCCTAGGTGACCTTGAGGGTGACGAAGAGAACCTCTACATTGGCAAAGCTGCTGTACACAAGCCGCAGATTTTCGGGCGATCTTGTCTGGCACCTACAAACCGCCAGCACATTCTTGACGCCTGGCAACAAACTCCGGGGCGGCAGCAGCCTTTCACTGTTACCGCCCCGGTTGGCAATATCGAGGACACTCAGAGGATTGATGGTGTCATCTCGCCATGACCACAGCTCCGGATCCAGCCATTCCTACTATGAGATTGCCGTCGGTTCGAGCTTCCACACCTCGCGCGCGTAGTCGCGGATGGTGCGGTCGGAGGAGAAACGCCCCGACTCGACAATGTTGACCCAGCACTTGCGTGCCCACGCACGACGATCCGCGTAATCCTGCGCCATCCGGTCGCGAGTGTCGCGGTAGGAGGCGAAGTCGCCGAGCAGGTAGTACACGTCCGCTGCTTCGTACCCGTTGGAGTTGAGCAGCGACCAGCGCAGGTCGTGGAACATCCCCGTGCCATTGTCGTCGAGCGTGCCGTCGGTCAACGCGTCGAGGACGCGCTTGAGCCCCGGCACAGTCTCGTAGTGGTGGCGCGGGTCGTAGGTCATGCGCAGTTCAGGCAGTTCCTCTTCAGTAGCGCCGAAAATGTAGGCATTCTCGTCGCCAACCGAGTCGAGGATCTCGACATTCGCCCCGTCGAGGGTGCCGAGCGTCAAAGCACCGTTCATCATGAACTTCATATTCGACGTGCCCGACGCTTCCTTCCCCGCCGTGGAAATCTGCTCAGACACATCCGCCGCGGGAATGATCTTCTCAGCCGGCGACACGTTGTAGTTCTCGACGAACACGACAGTCATCAGCCCGTTGACGTCCTCATCGTTGTTGACCACACGCGCGACCTCGTTAATGAGCTTAATAATCGCCTTCGCACGCACGTAGCCCGGCGCCGCTTTGGCACCGAAAATGAACACGCGCGGCGGAATATCGATGCCGGGATTGTCCTTGATGCGGAAATACAGATCGAGAACGTACATGATGTTGAGCAGCTGACGCTTGTACTCGTGCAGTCGCTTGATCTGGACGTCGAAAATCGCATCTGGATCGACGTCGATTCCCTGACGATCTTTGATCCACTTGGCAAACGCGACCTTGTTGGCGTGTTTGATGTCGTTGAGGCGGTCGAGGAGCGCGTCATCGGCCACGTCGCGCAGCTTCGCCAACTCGTCAAGGTCGCGCACCCACGCGTCCGACCCGGTGACCTCAGTGAGGAGGTCGGCGAGGCGTGGGTTGCACTGTTTGAGCCAGCGTCGCGGGGTGACACCGTTGGTTTTGTTGTTGAACTTCTCCGGCCACACGTCATGCCACTCTTTGAGAGTTTCACGCTTGATGATCTCGGTGTGCAGCGCGGCCACGCCGTTAATCGAGTACGAGGCATAGCAGGCGATCCACGCCATGTGGACAAAACCATTCGACACCGGCGCCATGTAGTTGATGCGCGCCTCGTCAAGCCCCTCGACCGCCATCGCCTCGCGGAAACGACGGTCGATTTCCCACACGATTTCCATAATCCGGGGGAAGAGCCGGTCGAAGATCGAAATCTCCCACTGCTCCAACGCTTCAGCAAGGACAGTGTGGTTCGTGTAGGCGAAAGTGTGCGACACGATGTCCCACGCGTCTTCCCATCCCATCCCGTGCTCGTCCATCAGCAGGCGCATCAGCTCAGGGATGGCGAGCACCGGGTGGGTGTCGTTGAGCTGCACGCAGTTGTAGTCAGCGAAATTGTCGAGGCTACCGTGAACCTCCACATGGTTGTCGACGATTTCTTGCAGCGACGCGGATACGAAGAAGTACTGCTGGCGAACGCGCAGCACCTTCCCTTCATAGGTGGTGTCGTTGGGGTAGAGCACGCGGGAAATATCCATCGTGCGTTCGCGATCGACAATCGCGTCGGTGAAACGCTGCGAGTTGAACGCGTCGTAGTCGAATTCTTCGATCGGCTCTGCCTTCCACAGTCGAAGCGTGCCGACATTCTTCGTGCCGTACCCGGTGATCGGCATGTCGTAGGGGATGGCGCGCACGTGCAGGTCAGCGTAGGTCACACGACGCTGTTGTTCTTCGCGGCGAATGACGAAGGGGTAGCCCTCTTCCATCCACGAATCCGGGTGCTCCGTCTGGTAGCCGTTGTCAAAAACCTGCTTGAACAGCCCGTAGCGGTAGAGAATCCCGTAGCCGACGGCGGGCAGATCCTGGGTCGCACAGGAGTCGAGGAAACACGCGGCGAGTCGACCGAGACCACCGTTGCCCAGCGCTGCGTCGGGTTCTTGTTCGAGGACGTCACCAAGTTTGCGACCAAATTCCTTGACCGCTTCCTCAGCATCGTCGACGAGACCGAGGTTAATGAGGTTGTTGAGCAGCGCTCGACCCATGAGGAACTCGGCGGAGAAGTAGTGCTGGCGCCGTCCTTTCCGGTAGGTCTCAGTGGTGCGGTACCAGTCGTCGGCGATGCGGTCGACGACGGCAGCGGAGAGACCTTGCCACACCTCCATCGCGGTGGATGCGGCGGCGGGACGCCCGGAGACCGCGCGAATTTGCGATCGTGAGGTGCCGACGAATTCCTGAGTCATATGCGGTTGATCCTTTCGACTCACACCGTGGAGACGCGCTGGCTACACGGGAGGATTTTCAGGAGTGTGACCCCTGTGAGAATTCCTCGCTCAGTCTATCGAAGGGAGGAAAACCGGCCGAATCGTCATGCTTCGAGGAGCGTATGAGAGGTGGTTATTCCCCCTCTCGCTCACCGAGTCGCAACAATATCCGCGACTGCTGCGTGACCTAATTCCCCCACGATTGACACCGGTAAGGGTGCCCTGAGTTTGCATCGCGTGTCAGCAACAGACGAGCCTCGAATTACGCAACACTGAGGTGAGCCTTGGTTAAATTCAGCCTCGCCTGACAACTTCGAGCGATAGCGATTTTTCGTTGCAATAACTGCGTTTTATTGCGGCGTCGACAGTCTTGTTCAGGAGGCAAAATCCGCGCACGAATTACGCAACATCGGTGCTCGTATTCGGTCAAAATACACGAGCCTTGCGTGCTCTTTTTCTCGCCCTCCAACAGACCTAGCATCGAGGTATCCGATGTGGCTCCGCAAGGGATCGCATCCACACGAGAACTTGATTCGACAACCAGTGTCACCATCACAAACGGAGGAGATCACCATGAACACGATGCCAAATGTTTCCCAGTGCGCTTCCCTCGGCTGCAGCTTCAACCACAACGGCTGCAACGCCCCGGCGATGACCATGGGCGAGAAGGGCTGCGTCACCTTCGTCCAGATCAGCACCCGTCCGACCGACGATCGCGAGGCTCACGTCGGAGCCTGCCAGCGCATCGAATGTGCATTCAACGATCACCTCGCCTGCTCGGCGGAGGCGGTCGAGGTCGGCTCCGATCACGCGGAGTGCCTGACCTTCCAGCCGGCGTGACGCGCGCGCTGAGCACATCAAGAAACACTGATCCCCCGGAAACATTGACTTCCGGGGGATCAGTGTTTTTGGCGGTAGCGGAGGGATTTGAACCCTCGGTGGCTATTAACCACACAGCATTTCGAGTGCTGCACCTTCGGCCGCTCGGACACGCTACCTCAGGGCGACTCCCGCCCTCACCGACATCACCACCGAAGTGGAGACGCTGGCGACGGCATTCGTCGTACGTCGATTTTACACGTCTCGGCGCGTGGTGAAAAATCCTCGCAACTGGATAGCGCACTCGGTTTCGAGCACGCCGGTGACGACCTCGGCGCGGTGATTGAGACGCGAATCGCGCACCACGTCACGCACCGAGCCGCACGCACCGGCTTTCGGATCCCACGCGCCGATGACGAGGCGCCCGACGCGCGCCTGAACGATCGCCCCCGCGCACATCGTGCACGGTTCGAGAGTGACGACGAGGGTGGTGTCATCGAGCCGCCACGTCCCCTTAACCCGCGCGGCGTTGCGCAGCGCCATGATTTCCGCGTGACCGGTGGGATCGTGATGGGCTTCCTTCGTATTCCACCCCTCGGCAATAATCCGACCAGATCCGTCAAGAACTACCGCGCCCACCGGAACATCCCCGTTTTCACGGGCACGATTGGCGAGGAACAGAGCTCGCGACATGGCGTGACGATAATCCGGTGCGTTCATGGCCTCCACCCTAGTCCACGATCACGCTCGCCACGCGGAGGTGTCCACGCCCCCCATCGACGACGTCGCACGCGGTACGGTAGAGCTATGCGCCTCCATGTTGCGAATCACCCGCTGATCCTCCACAAGCTGACCGTGTTGCGTGACAAGCGCACGCCGTCCTCGACATTTCGACAGCTCGCTGACGAGCTCGTCACTCTCCTCGCCTACGAAGCAACTCGCGACGTCTCGGTGACCGAGGTCGACATCGAAACGCCGATCTGCGCCACCACGGGCACGGTTCTCGCTGAGCCGCGTCCGATTGTCATCCCGATTCTGCGTGCCGGGCTGGGGATGCTCGAAGGGATGACGCGCCTGCTGCCGACGGCGGAAGTCGGGTTCCTCGGAATGAAGCGTGACGAGGAATCCCTCGCGGTCGAAACCTACGCGAACCGTCTACCGGCGGATCTGTCGGGGCGCGAGTGCTTCATCCTCGACCCGATGCTCGCCACCGGTCACACCATGGTCGCGGCGATCAACTACCTGCTCGAGCGCGGGGCACGCAACGTCACCTGCCTGTGTCTGCTCGCCGCGCCGGAAGGGCTGCGCTGCGTCGAGGACGCCATCGGTGACCGCGCGGACGTTGCCATCGTCACGGCCGCGGTTGACGAGCGCCTCAACGACCAGGCCTACATCGTGCCCGGGCTGGGCGATGCCGGCGACCGCCTATATGGCATCGTGCCCTAACCAGGGCAGCAGTGGCATCGTGCCCTGACGAGGGCAGCAGTGGAAAAGCGTGCCTTAATCCGCTCTCATCACACGACGAATCGCCCTCGCCCCGTGACCACATCACGAAGCGAGGGCGATTTCACGTAATCGAGCGCAGATCGCGAACGATCAGAACGCCGGGATGACCGCGCCGTCCGACCACGTCTTTTCGATGTAGTCGCGCACGGCGTCAGAGTGGAGCAGCTTTTCGAGGGTGGCAATCGCCGGGTTCGTGTCATCCGCACGCCACACCAGGACGTTGACAGCCGGGTTGTTCTCCGGCGATTCGATGACGAGAGCATCCTTCGCCGCCGACAGTCCGCCCGTCTGAGCGAAGTTGCCGTTAATCACCGCAATATCGACGTCAGGCAGTGAGCGCACCAGCTGCGGTCCTTCGATCTCGTGGAAGTCGAGGGTGCGCGGATTGCCAACGGTGTGGACGTTGATGTCCCCCGACGCCGGGAGCTCGACTAGCCCGTGCTGCGCGAGGAGCGTCAACGCACGCGCCTGGTTTTGCGTGTCGGAAATGATGCCGACGGACGCGCCGTCCTTGAGCGCGGCGATGTCGCTGACCTTCTGCGAGTAGACGCCGAGGGGCTCGAGGTGGATCCCCTGTCCGGGCGTGAACTGGTAGCCGCGTGCTTTCGATTCGCTTTCGAGGTACGGCACGGTCTGGTAGAAGTTCGCGTCGAGGTCACCGGCGGCGAGCGCCTCATTCGGGGCGACATAGTCGGTGAACTCGACAATTTTGAGGTCGATCCCAGCATCCTGGGCGAGGTTGTCTTTGACGAACTGGAGGATTTGCGCGTGCGGTGTCGGGCTGGCGCCGACGGTGATCGTAGTGACGCCGTCGGCGCTTGCTGAACTGGAGGTTCCCGCGGTGTTCGTTGAGCATCCGCTGAGCGCGAGGATCGCGGCGGCTGCAGTGGCGGTCAGGAAACGGGCACGTGAAATAGTCATGATGATGTCGTCTTTCTAATCCAAAATCTGATGAGTGGTGTCGGTGTGAAAGTGTCTCCGACTGGTAGTGCCGCTCAGCGGTGATCCACCAGCCGGCTAACCATGTCACCCATCACTTGGATGATTTGGACGATGATGACGATCACGGCGACAGCCAGCCACAGCACCGCGTAGTCCGACCGATAGTAGCCGTAGTTCATGGCGAGCTGACCGAGCCCGCCTCCACCGATGGCACCCGCCATCGCCGAGTAGGAGATGATGGTAATCATCAGCACGGTGACGGACTGGATCAGTGCCGGCAGTGCTTCGCGCACCTGGACGCCGAACATGATCTGCCAGCGTGTCGCTCCCATCATGTGCGCGGCCTCGACTTTGCCTGCCTCGACACCGTAAATCGCGGTTTCAACGAGGCGTGCAAAGAACGGGACAGCTCCCACGACGAGCGGTCCAACCGCGGCTTGCCACCCCAGACCGGTACCGATAATGAGGCGAACCAGCGGCAGTACCGCGATCATCAAGATAATGAACGGAATCGAGCGTCCGACGTTGACGATGACGCCGAGCACCTGGTGAACCACCCGGTTCGGCGCCAGTCCGCCGCGAGCGGTCGCGACGAGGGCAAGCCCGAGCGGCGTGCCGATGACCACGATCAGCAGTGTCGACACGACGGTCATTAGCAGGGTTTCTGCCACCGCTGGCCAGAATGCCTCCTGGAGCACGGCAGAATCGAACAGACCCGCCTGCGCCACCGCAGCAGCGTCAATCTGTGCCTGGGTATGCGTGGTGAGCACGGTGAGCGCGTGAGCAATCGTTGTCATGGCGGTCATCGGCGCCTCACCTCCACGACCACGTGTTCCCCAGCGAGCGCGGTCATCAGTTCGTCAACGCGGTCGCGGTCGACAGTGAGGGCGAGGCGCCCGACCTGGAGTGTTGACAGGGTCTCGAAAGTGCCGGCGGCAACGTCGGCATTGAATCGCGACACGGTGGCGAGGACGCGCGCGCCAGTGGGGACGCCGGGGGTGGAGGTGAAGAGCGCGTCGAGGACGACGACTCCGTCGGGCACGTGTGCGTCGTCGAGCGTGGGAACGGGGACGAGTTCGCGAGCGAGGCGCGAATGGGGTTTGCCCATAATGTCGCGCAACGTCCCGGTTTCTACGACGCGACCGTGTTCGAGGAGGGTGACAGCGTCGCAGATCTCGCGAACGACTGCCATCTCGTGAGTGATGATGACGATGGTCACCCCGAGGTCGTGTCGGATTCGGTTGAGGAGTGCCAGCACCTGCCGTGTCGATTCACTGTCGAGCGCCGAGGTCGGTTCATCACACAGCACGACTTGTGGTTTCGCAGCGAGGGCACGAGCGATCCCGACACGCTGACGCTGCCCGCCGGAAAGCTCACGCGGATAGGCATCTTCGCGCCCGGACAGTCCGACCACGTCGAGGAGTTCACGCGCCCGCGTATTGCGCTCGGCGGCACCGATCCCCGCGATTTTCAGCGGGTAGGCGACGTTGTCGAGTGCTGTGCGAGCATCGAGGAGGTTCGCTGACTGGAACACCATGCCAATCGAACGCCGCGCTTCACGCAGTTGCGCGTGCGACAGCGTGGACAGGTCACGCCCGTCGACGACGACGCGCCCTTCGCTCGGCTCTTCCAAGGCTGTGAGGCAGCGGATGAGCGTCGATTTCCCGGCACCTGACTGACCGACGATCCCGTGGATCGATCCCGGTTCGACGCGAAGATTGACGTCGCGGAGGGCATGGACATCGTCGCGTCCTCGTACTCGATACGTTTTCGTCAGGTGTTCGAGTTCGATCACGCGCGTCCACCTCCTCTCGCCTGTCGCTATCTTCGTCCGATGCTAGGGGGCGCGGGTCGGGCGGTTCGCAACTGTCCATATAGTAGTCATTGCGCCCGTATCCTGTGGGTATTGCCTCGCGCACACGCGCGGATGAGGATGGATGAGGAAGGCGGTGTCGCATGATGAGTGCCACGGGGCGTTTCGCACCCTCCCCGTCGGGGGATCTCCATATCGGCAACCTCCGCACCGCGGTTCTGGCGTGGCTGTGGGCGCGGCGAAGTGGGCGTCGTTTCGTGATCCGCGTCGAGGATATCGACCGGGTGCAACCTGGCGCCGCCGAACGCCAGCTGCGCGACCTCGCTGCGCTCGGCATCACCTGGGATGAGCCGCCGCTATTTCAGTCGACGCGCCACGCCGCGCACCTCGCCGCCATCGAAACACTGCGCGAGGGCGGGTATCTGTTTGAGTGCTACTGTTCGCGACGTGACATTGCCGCAGCCAGCGCAGCCCCGCACTCGCGTCCCGGTTTCTACCCGGGCACTTGTCGCGACCTCACCGAATCACAGCGTCGCGAGCACCGCGAGCGCCTCGCTTCGCTCGGTCGCCACCCGGCGTTGCGCCTCAATCCCGACGTCGATTCCTTCAGTGTTGACGATGTCTTGGCGGGAACGGTGACGGAACCGATTGATGCTGTCGTCCTGCAGCGCGGTGACGGCACGATTGCCTACAACCTCGTGGTTGTCGTCGATGATGAGGCGCAGGGTGTTGACCAGGTAGTGCGCGGTGATGATCTTCTGTTCACTGCACCAACTCAGGCTTACATTGGCTCTCTTCTCGGTTTCGCGGCTCCTCCGACCTACGTGCATGTGCCTCTGGTGCTGTCGGAATCAGGGGCGCGCCTGGCGAAACGTGACGGTGCGGTGACGCTGACGCAACTCGGCGATGCGGGATGGTCGAGCGAGGACGTGATCGAAGCGATTGCAGGGTCGCTCGGCGTGCAGGCGCGCTCGCTCGAGGTGCTCGGTGAACGGCTTGACCTCGATGCAATCCCACGCGACCCGTGGGTATTCCACCCGCCGACGCTGTGAGGTGGCGAGGACGGTCGCTAGACTGGCGGCCATGATATCTCGCCCGATTCCGCGTGCCTTCTGGGTGGCGCCGGTGATTGTCGTCGCCGTCGCGATCTTCGGCATGGTTGTCGTCCATACCCGCGTATTCTCTTGGGAAAACGGGGTATCAACGTGGCTGACCGAACGGCGTTTCCCGGTGTTGTCCGAGGTGGCGCTCGCCATCGCGATTGGGTTCTCTCCGCTGTGGGCGGTAGTGCTCACGTTGATCACCGCCACCATCCTCGCCGTCGCCGCTGGAGGAGCGTGGACGCGTCGCGCGTTGGTAGCGTTGCGTTTTCTCTCCCTCGTCCTCGCCGGCTGGGCGGCGGCCGCCATTGTCAAGCCAATCGTTGCGCGCCCGCGCCCCGGTCGCGGGGTGATTGTCCACCCGATTGCGCCAGAAACCGGGACGCTGTCTTTTCCTTCCGGTCACACCGCTTTCGCTGCCGGGTTCTTCTTTGCCCTTGTCGTCACGGTGGTGTCGCTGGAGCGTCGCACCGCGGCGCTCGTCATTGCTGCGCTCCTCGTCATCGTGGTGGCGGCGTCTCGCGTCCACGTCGGCGCACACTTCGTTACCGACGTCACCGCCGGTTCGATTGCTGGCGCGACCGGGGTTTGGCTGGCTCACCGCGCCTGGGGGTTTGCTGCCCCCGGTCGCTACACGCTCGACTATCGTCCACGCCACCAACTCACCGCCGAGCCGCGTGAGCATACCGCGCCGCGTGAGGATACCGCGCCGCGTGAGGATACCAGGTCAATCGGCACTGCTCACCAAGTGGACACCTTGCCGGGCACTCCTCGCGCTTTGCCACAATCATTCTCCATTGACACCTCCGGAGAGTGACGCATCCCGCGTTCACTCCCGCGACTTGCCAAGGAGTGAGCCATGACCGATCCTCGTCCCACTCAGCCGATCCGCGTTGCTATTGCCGGTTACGGAAACCTTGGACGCGCCGTCGAACGCGCCGTACACGACGCACCCGATATGGAACTCGTGGCGATCTTCTCTCGCCGCGACCCCAGCACGGTCGACGCGCAGTTTGCCCCCGTTGTCGCGATTGAGGAGGCGGCGAGATTCGTCGATCGTGTCGATGTCTGTGCCCTGTGCGGCGGTTCCGCCACCGACCTTGATGAGCAAGGCCCGTTCTTCGCCTCACTGTTCTCCACCGTCGACTCATTCGACACCCACGCGAAAATCCCCACCTATTTCGCGCGGATGGATGAGGTGGCGCGCGAATCGTCCCACCTGTCGGTGATTTCGACGGGGTGGGATCCGGGCTTGTTCTCCATCAATCGCGTGATCGCCGAGGCAATCTTGCCCGACGGGCGCACGGAAACCTTCTGGGGTCGAGGTGTCTCTCAGGGTCATTCTGACGCGGTTCGCCGCATCCCCGGCGTCACCGGGGCGGTGCAGTACACGGTGCCGATCGACGCGGCGCGAGACGCTGTCCTCGCCGGGGATCACACGCCGCTGTCGACGCGCGACAAGCACCGCCGCGAATGTGTAGTGGCGGTGGAAGATGGTGCCGACCGCGACGACATCACCCGGCAAATCCAGACGATGCCACACTATTTCTCCGACTACGACACGACGGTGGAGTTCGTCGATGCCGAGGTGCTGCGCCGCGACCACGCGGGGATGCCCCACGGTGGCGACGTCATTCGCAGCGGGGAGACGAGTGAGGGCGTGGTGCAGCGATACCGCTTTAGCCTCGACCTCGATTCCAATCCGGGTTTCACCGGGGCGACGGTGACGGCAACAGTACGTGCCGCGGCACGGCTGGCACGCGAGGGTCGAACCGGCGCGGTGACCGTGCTCGACATCCCACCCGCATACTATTCGCCCCGGTCGGCGGAGGAACTGCGCGCCGACCTGCTGTAGCGTGCTCGCAGTCCGAGTGGCGACGCGAGGTAGACGATCATGAAAATCACCCCGTAAACGGTGACGACCGTCGCACCCGACGCCGTGTTCAACCAGTAGGACAGGTAGATGCCGACAGTGACGGCGAGAACCGACATCAGCGGGGCGATGACGAGCATCCGCTGGAACCTCGTCGTCATGAGGAACGCGGTGGCTCCGGGGATAATCAGCAGCGCGATAATGAGGATCGCCCCCACTGCCTGCATGGCAACGACCACCGTCAAGGCAAGGCAGGTGAGCAGCAGGGCGGAGAGTTTCTTCGTTGACAGCCCGATCGTTGCCGCGTGCGCCGGGTCGAAAGCGAACAGCGTGAGGTCACGGTTCTTCGCAATGACGACCGCGCCGGCGAGCGGGGCGAGGACGAGCACTTGGATCATGTCGGCACGGGTGATGCCCAGGAGGTCGCCGAACAGGATGTGCTGGAGGTCGACGTGCGTGGGGTGGACGGAGATCAACACCAACCCGAATGCGAGCATGGTGGTGAAAACCACCCCGATTGCCGCGTCCTCCTTGACCCGCGAGGTCGAACGCACGAGGGCAATCGCACCGACGCAGACGAGTGCTGCGATGAGCGCGCCGACGGAAAACGGGGCACCAATGAAGTAGGCGATAACAATGCCGGGGAGCACTGCGTGGGACAGCGCGTCGCCCATCAGCGACCAGCCGACGAGGACGAGCCAGCATGACAGGATGGCGCACACGGCGGCAGCGAGGAGGGTGACGACGTAGCCACGCACCATGAACTCGTGTGTCCACATTTCCCCAAATATCAGCCACCAGTCGACAGCGAGGTGCGCCATCATGCGGCATCACGCCCTCCGGCATCCCGTCCTCGATCTGGCGGCACGGTGAAAGCACGCACCAGGTGGTCGGGGGTGAGTACGTCCTCGGGTCGCCCACGTCCGACGATGACGCGGTTGAGCAGCGCCACCTCGTCGGCAAAAGATGGGATGGAGGCGAGGTCGTGGGTGGACACGAGCATCGTCGTGCCCTCGGTGGCGAGCTGGCGCATGAGGTCGACGATGACGTCCTGGGAGGTGTAGTCCACACCGGCGAACGGTTCATCGAGGAGCATGAGTTGCGCACCTTGCGCCACCGCACGCGCCACGAAGGCACGCTTGCGCTGTCCTCCGGACAGCGCGCCGATGGGGCGTTCACGCAGGTCGGCGAGTCCAACGACCTCCAGGGCATGGTCGACTGCCTCGCGATCCTCGCGTCGCAGCCGACGCAGCGGCCCCATGAAGCCGTAGCGCCCCATCGCGACGACATTCGCGACGGAAATCGGGAAGTGACGGTCGATGGCGTCGTTTTGCGGGACGTAACCGACAAGCCCGCGACGCCGAGCCGTCGCCGAATCGACGCCGCAGACGCGGATCGTTCCTCGACGCGCGGGGACGATCCCCATGATGGCGTTGAAGAACGTCGACTTCCCCGAGCCGTTCATCCCCACCACCGCGCACACCCGCGCGGCATCGACCTCGAGGGTCACTCCGGTCAGCGCCCGCACTCCGCCGGTGTAGGTCACCTGCAGGTCGTGGACGCTGAGAACGGAGTCGCCAGCGCTCGTGCGTGGCGGTGGGGATTGTGGCTCGTCGATCACTTGGCAGCTCCGGTGAGGTGGTCGGTGATGAGTTTCGTATCGTAGGACAGCAGGTCGAGGTAGGTCGGTGCGTCGCCACCCTCATTCGTCAGCGAATCGACGTAGAGGACGCCGCCAAATTTCGCACCGGTCGATTCGACGATCGGCTTCATCTTGTCGCCGACCGTGGATTCACAAAACACTGCGGGCACCTTGTTGTCCTTGACGTAAGACTCGACGTCGGCGACGCGCTGCGGTGTCATCCCCCCGTCCGAGTTCACCGCCCACAGGTATTTTTCGGTCATCCCTGCGTCGCGCGTGAGGTAGGAAAATGCGCCTTCGCAGGAGACGAGAACCCGCTGGTTTTCTGGGATGGTGGCGAGTTGCGTCTTCATTTGGGTACCGATTTCGGTGATCTTTGCCTTGTAGGCGGCGGCGTTCGACTGGTAGTCCTGAGCATGGTCAGGGTCGAGTTCAGCGAAAGCCTTGGCGATGTTGTCGACGTAGATCGTCGCGTCGCTCGGCGACATCCAGGCGTGGGGGTTGGGCTGCCCCTTGGCGTCACCGTCGGCAATGGCGATCGGTTCGACGCCGGCACTCACCTCGACGCTCTTGACGCCCGCGGAGTCAACGAAACGCTCGAACCACTTTTCCAGCCCCAGCCCGTTATTGAGGATGAGCGAGGCTCCTTCAGCGCGTTTGAGGTCAGCCGGTGTCGGCTGGTACTCGTGGATTTCCGCGTCAGGCGTGGTGATCGATTCGACAACAAGGTGGTCGCCAGCGACGTTTTGCGCCATATCAGCAAGCACGGTGAAGGTGGTGAGGACGGTCGGCCGATTCTTGCAGCATTCGCGTTCCTCGCCGTCACCGGCACCGGTTGAACACGCCGCCAGGGCGAGGGCGACAGTAGCCACTGCCGCTGTGAGGATGCCGCGACGCGTGCGGGCAACACGCGGGCGAGACTGACTATGCGAGATGGGGTGGATTTCACCCGCTGTTTCCTGTTTTTTCGTCATACCTCGATTCTAAACTTCGGCACACCTAACTTTCCAATTCTTGAGGAGTTTCGCTGCTCACACCTCGCTCGACGTTCGGCGGCAATACTAGAGGTATGACGATTTCTCGCCGCGGTTCCACCTACGTCAAAACCGCCCCCGACGACACTCGCCGGCTGACACTCGAAAAACTCGGCATCGACTGGCTGGCTGCCGCTCCGGGTGGTGCCGCTGTTGTCGATGTCCTCGACCACGACGAGGATCGTCTGGTCACCCGCGCTATTGAACCCGGTCGTTGCGAAGAATGCGGCGCATACGACTTCGGTGCGGCACTGGCGCGCACGCATGCTGCTGGCGCTGACTTCTTCGGTCAGGCACCCGCCGGGTGGTGCGTCGAAGGCGACAAAGCAAGCGGGTGGATTGGCGAGGCACCGCTGGTTTTTTCCTCACCGACGCCGCCGCGCACGTGGGGCACGTTCTATGCCGAGGATCGAGTGCTGCCCTACCTGCCTCACGCGCGGAACAACGGGTCAATCGACGCCAGCGGGGCGCGAGCGGTCGAGCGTCTGTGCGAGCGGCTGCGCGACGGGGATTTTGATTCTCCGCAGCCGAGTCTCGTCACCGCACCGGCGTCGCGAACCCACGGTGATCTGTGGAGTGGGAACGTCATATGGGAGGAGCGTGACGACGCCAGCGTCGGCGTCCTCATCGACCCGGCCGCGCACGGCGCACACGCGGAAACCGACCTCGCCGCACTGTCGATCTTCGGGCAACCGCACCTCGACGCGATCTACCACGGCTACTGTTCAGTATCGGCGCTCGAATCGGGATGGGACGAGCGCGTGGCGCTCCACCAGCTCCACCTCGTTATCGTCCACGCCTTCCTCTTCGGTGGCGGCTACGGGGCAGATGTGGCGGCAATCGCCGACAAGTATGTGAAGTAGAGAGAATGAAAGAAAACACACAATTGGAAACAGCTCCGACCGGTGGATCGCACCGAGCGGAGCCGTTAGCGCGCTCGAAGGGACTCGAACCCCCAACCTTCTGATCCGTAGTCAGATGCTCTATCCATTGAGCTACGAGCGCGTGGCGAATTGCCTGGGTAAAACTCTACTCGCCCGGCGCCTCGGGTTCCAAATCGCCAGAGTGTTCGCTACGCCACACCGACTGGATCTCCGCGTCGAGACGCGACAGATCAGCGGAATCGCTAGAGCTGGGCGCGGGCTTTAAGCATGAGGTAGTGGTCGACCAAGCGCATCGGCACTTCACTCGCTGTCCCCTCGATGACGGTGATACCGAGGCTTTCCAACCCTTGGATGGCGCGCGCTCGCCGCGACTCGTCAATGGCGAAGGCTGCGGCGGTGTAGACCTCGGAGGAATCGGAAAAATGCCGGTGTCCGCCCCGGGTTTTGCCGCCGGGTCGCTCGTCTGACTGCATGCCGACCTGCTCTGTAGAACCGGAGCCGATCGACATATCGGCAGCAGAAGCCTCCTGCGCAGCATCGGGAATGATCGACACGATAACGACGCGCTGGCGCGACGACAGCAAGGTGAGCATCGGCAGCATCGTCTCTTCTAAGGCAACCACCGACACCGCGGTAAGGATGACGAGCAGCGAGGTCTTTACCCCGCGTTTCGCTAGCGACGCACCAAGTACCGACCAGTCCGCTTCGACAAAAGCCGCATTCAGCGGGGTCATCGCCAACGACAATTCCCGCAGCACGTCATGACGTCCCGGTTTCGACACATGCGCGTGGACACGCTGGTCACCAGCGAGGAAACTCACCGAGTCTCCCGCCTGCGCACACACGGCTGCAAGCAACAGCGTCGCATCCATCTGCGCATCGAGACGCGCGACCTCACCGAGACGCACCGCTGAGGTGCGCGACGTATCCATGAGGAAAACGATGTGTCTGTCACGTTCGGGGCGCCAAGTACGTACCACCAGCCCTTCGCCGGTACGCGCGGTGGCACGCCAGTCAATCGAACGCACGTCGTCACCGTCAACCCATTCGCGCAGCGAGTCGAACTCGGTGCCCTGACCGCGCTGCTTCGCCAGCGCCTGCCCCTCGGCAAGCTGGAGTTTATGCAGTGCTCCGGGCAGATGTTTGCGCGAGGGAAACTCCGGCAATGCCGTCAATGTTGCCGGCGCCACCATCGTCACCTGTCGGCAAGTAAACCCTAACGGACCGCGAGAACGCACCGTCACATAGTCAGCAGCAAGGTAGCCACGTCGACGCGGCATCAACGTGGAGGTGAGAGTCACGGTTTCCCCTGCGGGAACGTCAAGACGGTGGACGAGCGGTGTCGCCCCCGCGGAAGGAACCCACGCGTCACGCAACCACCCGCGCACGCGTCGCCGCCCCGTATTCGTCACGGTGACGATGGCTTCAACCGACGTCATCGCCCGCGTAGGCGAGATGTCGAGGCGAGTGATGGTGAGGCGACGCGGGCTGGGCGCGAGGAGGTAATCCACGCCGATCACCGCAATGACGAAGAGGCACCACAGCATCACCACCCACGTGCGCGGGAACATCAACACCGGGATCACCCCCAGCGCACACAGAATCATCGGGCGTCTCGTCACGCTCATCTCACACCTCCTCTCCTCGACAATCCCTCGTTATTCAGCGTGGAACCGGCACAGAGTCAAGTGCTGTTGCGAGCACATTGGCGACGTTGACCCCCTCAAGTTCCGCCTCAGAACGCAGCGCCAGTCGGTGCGTGATAGTGGCGGGAACGAGGGCTTTGACGTCGTCAGGCGTGACAAAATCGCGGCCCGACAGCCACGCCCACGCTCTCGACGTGGCGAGTAAAGCGGTCGCAGCACGCGGGGACATCCCCACCGACAGCGACGGCGACATACGAGTAGCGCGCGCAATATCGACAATGTAGGCGATGACCTCGGGGCGAATCGTCACCCGCTTGACCGCTTCGATCCCCGCTTCAATATCCGCCGCTGACGCCACCGGTCGCAGCCCTGCTGCATCGAGATTTGATGCGTCAAACCCCTGTGCGTGCCGTGCGACGATTTCAATCTCGTCCTCGCGTGGCGGCAGCTCCATGATGATTTTCAACAAGAATCGATCAAGCTGAGCTTCAGGCAGCGGATACGTACCTTCGTGTTCGATCGGGTTCTGCGTCGCCGCCACCATGAACGGGGTGGGGAGCGGTTTCGGTGTGCCGTCAACACTGACCTGACGCTCCGCCATCGCTTCAAGTAACGATGCTTGCGTCTTCGGCGGGGTGCGGTTGATTTCGTCCGCGAGGAAGAGGTTGGTAAACACCGGGCCAGCACGGAAAGAGAACTCGCCAGAACCGCGGTCGTACATGAGCGACCCCGTCACGTCGCCAGGCATGAGGTCGGGGGTGAACTGCACGCGCTTATGGTCAACATCGAGTGCGGTCGCGAGAGCGCGGATGAGTAGCGTTTTCGCCGTGCCCGGCACGCCTTCAAGGAGGACGTGTCCGCGGGTCAGTAGCGCGATCATCAAACCGGTGACAGCGTGGTTTTGCCCCACGACAGCTTTCGCCACTTCGGCTTGAACGCGCATGAGAGCTTCACGTGCACGCTCGCCACGATCCATCTGTGCGCGCGTGTCGCTACCGTACGTGCCGTCGTTGTGTTCAGCGACCACATGCACGGTGTCGGGTCGCGCTTCAGTGCCGTGTGGCTGCTGCTGTTCCATGGTGAACCTCCTCAACGAGTGCGGTGAGCTCATTCGCCCACACGACAATCTGTTGCTTACTCGTGGTCTGTTGGGGGGTGAGAATACGACGCACTTCGCCTTCTTCCCGCCCGGTGAAATGCACAATGGTGCCGATGAGATCATCCTCGCTACTCAGTGACGACAACCTCAGCGCACGCTTCATCTGACGTTTTGCCTGCTCAACAAGGGCGACGGTAGCAGTCGCACTCGCCCCCGAGGATTCGAGTGCACGCCCCAATGCCAGCGTCGTCTCTGACGGGCGCACCGACACGGGGAGCTTTTCGACGGCTAGTCTCCCGAACCGTCGCCCGCGATAGATCATGAACAAGATGACGATCGCACCGAGAAGATACCCCACTGGGAACACCCATGTCGGCAAAATCCGCCACACACCGCGATCTGCGGGCGATATTGAGAAATCCGGGTCGCTCGGTGCGGCGAAATACCAGACAACCTTCGGTGTTGCCCCGAATAGGGCAAGGGCGGCCGCCGCGTTATCCGCCTTGGTAATGGTGTCGTTCCTGATGAACTTGTCTGAGGACAACATGACAACTTCGGCGCGTTCCGCAGTCGCTCCCCACACGGCCACCGCGGCACCGCTCGCGTTGGAGAAACACCGTGCGTTCGGCATCGGCGCCATGGTGTTGTCAATCACGGCGTCGATACCCTCAAGGGTGCGCGCCGTACCGAAGACGTCGGTGGCACATACGCCGGCGGTGATTGTCTCCTCTTCATACGGCACCGGTGACGCGGAAATCCCCGCGTCACCCAACGGCTCCCACATCCAGGAGTTGGATACGACAACGCGGCGCACCCCGGGAGTGCGATTGACAGCATCAGTAATGTCGGACATGCCGATGTGGACACTGCTAATGATGGCGAGGGTGGTGTCGTCGCCGAGATCACGCGGAATCTCGTCGGTGTGGTGGACGATAGTGACGTCAATCCCGTGCTGGCGCAATACTTGGACAACCGCTTTCGCCCCGTTGGGCGACGCTGACGTGGGGTCGAGATCCTCCCCCGGTTCCTTCGGCGCGGTGGCAATCCCACCGACAACGATCGCGACGACACCGAGAACACACCACAACCACCATTGACGAACCATTGAGCGTGCGGATCGGCGAAGCGGCTGAGCAACAGTGGTCACGGCTTCACCACCTCCCGGCGTTCGCGGGTACGCAGATTCACTGCGGCGTCGACAGCCTGGTAGAGGTCGATGGCACTGACCACGTCACTGTCATCGCATCGCGGGGCGGGTGCCGTCCCGTATGCCGCAATGTTGAATGCGAAAGTGGCGCGAGCAATACCGTCCGCAAGTGGAGGGAATACTGCGCTCATGGTGGCCGATACTTCACCAACCGTACGACCGACCGAGGGCTGCAAAATCCCTGCACGGTCAAGGAGAGCCAGCGCAGCGCGATATCCGGCAATAACCGCGGCATCAAGATCAGTGTCGCGAGCCTCAAGTGCCTGGCGCAAATAGTCTTCCGGCGCAATCCTCGGGTCAAGAAGTGCGTCTTGAACCTCAACATCGCTCACCTTGTTCGCCCGACGACGCACTCGAAGAATCCACCACGTTAACGAACCAACAAGCACGAGAAGCACGATGACCGCCGCTATCACGCCGATTGAACTGCGTGCCTCACTGATCAGGGATAAGTGACTAACAATCCACGCAATAAACTCCCCCACCCAGTCGCGCGAGGTGAGATATTCGGGTTTCGTCAGCTCTTGTTCAAGCAGACGGCGAGCATCGTCAGGGTCGGGGACGAGGGGAGAATCCCCCGCCCAGATCTGTGCTGCACTGATGGCAGCGACGACACTGACGACGTTCATCGCACCCCGTTAGCGGTGGTACTCGGGCGAAACGGTGACGTCGGTGCCGCCACCGTTGTTCCCGCTCGAGATTTCAGCGAGGAGTTCGAGGTCGTATCCTTCGGTGCGGATGCGCTGATCAATGTAGAGCAGCGACACCACCGAAGTGATGAGGGGAAGCTGGAAGATCACCGTCAACGCCGTGAGCAGCATGGTGACGATGCGGGTGACGACCGCAGCAGTTATCACCGATGACGCAGTCGACGCGATCACCAACGACAGCACCGAGATGATCGCTCCGGGAATCGACGAAATGACGCCGACGAGGAAGCTCATGATCACCACTGCGCCAAAGATCCGCCACCAGGCACCTTTGCTCAGTACCCAGGCGCGTCTGAGGGAGTCGAAAACGCCGATATCTTCGATGACGCATACTGCCTGAGCGAGCCACAACCTGACGATCAGCGCCAACATCCCCACGGCAACAAAGACCCCGATGAGGAAACTGATGCCAATCGCCAAACCGATGCGATCCATCAGGGCGAAAATCACCCCGACGATGATCGCCACCGCGATCGCTGTCGCCACTGCTGAGATCAGAGCGAGCAGCAGCGACAAACCAATGATTCGCACAATCTTCGACTTTGACTCACGCATCGCCTCGCGACCAGACAGCACCCGCCCCTTCATGGCCGCGAGCGTGACGAGTGTCAACGGGGCGATGAGAACCACTGTGGAAATGAGGCTCATTAACGTCGCTCCGAAGTTGGAGACAACCGTGCCCGTTGCCGACCCGAATACTAACGAAAAATCCTCATTGTCAGACAACGCGGACGGCAGCGATGAGGAAGCGAATAGCGAGGTGAAGATCGTCTGCGGGATCATCACGACGAGGCAGACGATGAGCACAACCACGGCAGAGAGACCAAGCGTCGCTTTGGGGTTGAATCGCAGCAGGTTGAACGGTCCGGACAGCAATTCCGAAAATGCCAGCGGGCGGATGGGGAGGATCCCCGGTTTGATCTGCGCCCACGTCATTGGCTGCTGACCGTAGACCGGAGCTGACTGGTAGCCCGGCTGCTGATAACCAACCGGCGGGTAGCCCGGTTGTGGGTATCCAGGCTGCGGCATTGGCTGTTGAGTAGCCGGCTGCTGCGGTGCTGACGGTTGCTGCGACACTGGTGGCTGCGCTGACTGCGCCGGCTGCCCAGGGAGCTCCCACGAACGCTGCCCGTAGCGAGGAGGATCGTTGTGCGCTGGTGTACCAGATCTGTCTCA
>JAEZVQ010000141.1 GCA_023420745.1 Actinomycetes bacterium | reverse complement strand
CTCTTGTTTTCGGTTGCTTGCTTCCTTACCGTACATGAGCATTGAGCGATGGTATCAAGTAGGACGTTATGCGCTTTCCGCCTTACTGCATAAAATGGCTCAATAAACAAACCTTTTGACGCAAGCCCTAACTTTTTGACGCAAGCCCTAACTTTTTGACGCAAGACAAAAACTGGGTGCAGGTGTGCGCAAAATTTCTCGCCCGTCTCCCTATACTCAGCAAAACAGGCCTCCAAACGGCCTCTCAAAGCACCCTCAAGCAGACTTAGAACACGATCCACGCACTGGAGGAACATCGCTAAAACCGCGATCTACCAGTGTTTTTACCCAATAAAAAAGCTCCCAGCGAGGGGAGCTCATAAAATCGATACAGTGTATCAATCAAGTGTCTAAGTGGAGCGGGTGACGGGAATCGAACCCGCGCTGTCAGCTTGGGAAGCTGAAGTTCTACCATTGAACTACACCCGCGCACTGCCCGTGACCGGGTCAGCTCAATCAGTATAAGCGAGGGACATGCCTACTGTCGAACGTCACGCACCACGCCCGGTGGTTGCCGCGGCAATCATCGACGAGGACGGGCGCCTCCTCGCCGCGCAACGCTCCTACCCCGCTGACCTATGCGGTCAGTTTGAACTCCCCGGCGGAAAAATCGAAGACGGTGAAACCCCCGCCGAGGCTCTCGTGCGAGAAATCCTCGAAGAACTCGGATGCCACATTACTCTCACCACTCCGGTACTCTCCCCCGACCCTGACGGCACGTGGCCGATCCTCGGCGGACGGCGAATGACGGTGTGGATGGCGCGCGCCAACACCGCGCCACAATGCGGGGACGGGCACCTCGCCCTTGAATGGGTGAGTGGCGAGGAAGCACTCCGCCTCGATTGGCTTGCGCCGAACCGACCGATCGTCGAGGCAGTCATCCAGCTGATCTCCAGCAGCGAAACGACAGATTCGCCAGAAGTGTCATAATAGGTTTATGCCGAAAATCTCCGGAGCGACACTCGAAGAACACCGCCAACATATTCGCCGCGCACTCTTTGACGCACTATCAACCCTGCTGCGCGAAACCTCATTTGACGCGATTACCATGGCGCAAATTGCTCGGCGCGCCAAAGTGGGACGTACCGCCGTCTATAACCACTTTGCCGATAAGGAAAGCCTGCTGCTCGCGATGATGGCCGACGCTACGCAGGAGTTCACCACCGTCCTCATGCGCGCACTTGAAGTCACTGACGACCCGGTGCAAAGGCTGAGGATCTATATTCGCTCACAGCTCCAACTCAAACGCCACTACCACCTCTCCGAGGGAATCAACCTGCGCGGAGTGGGAGCCGCACACGAACGCGGCGAGCTCCACGCGCACGCGGCGATCGTCGAACACATCTTGCATCACCTCGTTGACGCCGTCTATCGCGAATGTGGAATCGAGCGCCAATGCGATACCGCGACCATCGGGCTGATCCACTCCTGCGTCGCCGGAATGCCAATGCCATCCTCACCCGCACAACGCGAGCACACGATGCGCACCGTCGAGAACTTCATCTTGCGCGCCCTCGGCGTGGACGAGGTGCACGTGGCGCACGTCGAGCGCTGCGTCAACGAACTCGCCTTTGACGACGAAGCGGCGGTCGAGGATCGCACCCCGTACCGCCGCTGTCCCGTCAACGTTGTTGCTTAGGATTCCTGCTGTTCGGCAATCTTTGCACGCACCTCATCCATGTCGAGATCGCGGATCTGCTGGATGATCGAATCGAGTTCCGCACCCTGGATGACACCGGAGTGGCGGAAAACAGCGACACCGTCGCGGAACCCCATCACCGTGGGAATGGACTGGATGCCGGCGCGCGCGGCGAGCTCCTGCTCCGCCTCGGTATCGACCTTCGCGAAAGTGACATCCTCGTGACGGTTCGACGCTTCTTCAAAAATCGGACCGAACATGCGGCACGGACCGCACCACGACGCCCAGAAATCGACGAGGGTGATTCCCTCGCCGCTCGCCGCCGCCTCAAAATCCGCGAGCGTGAAGTTCTTTGTCGCCATCATCAACCCTCTCAGTTCGATTCAATGATTGACGCCGCGCGTGGCGCGTGCGTCGCACTCCACGCTACGTGATTGACGTCAACGCGGCACGCGATACCCACGATTCACCCGCACGCTCGGCTGTTAGCGAACAGCGTCGCCGTTTGTCGCGGCGATTCACGACAGTTGCCGGATGCATTCCACGGAAAACCGCAAGGTCAAACCGTCACGTGCGGGAAGGCAGAACTCGGGGTGGGTGCGCGCACCCCACGAGTCATCACCGCCGGCGCCGCGCCGCGTCAACGACACGCGCATATGGGTGAAGTGTGCGGGCGGAAGTTCCGTGTGATGCGTAGCGTTTTCAAGCTCGAACGCCGACCAGTGCAGTGCCGAAAACTCGAGATCTTCACCCGAGAATTTCAACCCCCACCCCGCGTCGTCACACACCGCAGCCCAGCGCACACCGGTGTGATTGCCGCACTCTTGCGGGCGAATGTAGGGGGTGTACTGGTCGCTCACGCTGGAGTGGTGGACGTCGAGGTCAGCGCCAGCACGCCGGTCGCTCATCGTCTCGTGCGGCCCGTGACCATACCAGGTGAGGTGTTCGAGGTCGGCGGATCCGACCCACTCCATTGAGAACTCAGGGAGGTCAGCCACGTCGTCACCGCCGACGTGCAGTGTCATCTCGACGTCGATTCGCGAGTCAAGATTGACACGGTAGGTGACGAGGCAGTACGTGTCCTCCCCCACCGGCAGCAGGTGTTTGAAGGTCACCGCAACCGCGTCCCCGACGTGCTCGACACGCGGGAATTCCTGATCGTCCACCACCGTGGCGTAGCGGGAGGCGAGCAGCCACGCGCCATCCTCGGCCATGATCTTCGCTCCGCGCTCATTTGAGGTCGGTGCGTGCCAGAAAGTCGGTTGCGGAACCCGACGCAACATATTGCGCCCGCCGTCGATGCCGCGACCGAACTGGTAGGCGACGATTCCGCCGGACAACCGCGAGAACAGGACGCGGAAATGCTCGCCAATGACACCGATATTGTGTGTGGAGTTGACGACGCGTAGCGGTCGCACGCCGGGACGCAGGTGGGCGAACGACCCGGCTGCTGTGCGCAACACACGGTCGGCGGGAAGGGAATTGCCATGTCCAACAGTGATGGCTCGTTGCCCGCGAGCGACTTCGTGTCCAGCCTCCGCCCACGCAGAATCGACACGCGTGTGGAATGACACGGTGACGACATACTCGCCGTCTTCGGTGGGCAGCGTCGCCGGGATGGTCACGGTTGCAGTTTCGCCGGGCGCAATGTCGGTGGGGATCATCCCGCTGTTGATGCTGACACCGAGTTGGTGAATATCCCAGCAGCAGTCCCACGCGGCGGTGGAGGTGAACAGGTTGCGGTTCGTCACCTGCACCTCGATCCCGTCGGCGGTGGCGTCGCCAACCTCGACGACGATCTTCGCATAGAGTGCTTTGACTTCAGCGAGTGCCGGTTTGGGCGTGTGGTCGGCGAAGAGGATGCCATTGCCGGAGAAATCGCCGGCGTGCGGCGCCTCCCCGCAGTCGCCGCCGTAGGCGAAGAACGGGGAATCGTAGCGGTCGCGCGCGAGGATCGCTTGGTCGGCAAAATCCCAAATGAACGCACCTTGGAAAAGTGGTTCGCGGTAGGCGAGGTCAATGTAGCGGTCAACGGCGCCGAAAGAGTTGCCCATGCAGTGCGCGTATTCGCACAGGATCATCGGGCGTTCGCGGTGCTCGCGCAGGTGCTGTTCAACTGTCGCCGCCGGGGTGTACATCTGCGAGGTAACGTCGGAAGCGTCAAGGTTGCGCGGGTCGTGGTCAATGCTTTCGTAATGAACGAGACGATCATCGACGGATCGGAAATACTCGCTGACGCTGGCGATGGCCGGCCCGGAGAGGCTTTCATTCCCGTTCGACCACATGAGGATCGACGGGTGGTTCTTGTCGCGCTGCACCATATTGGCGGCACGGTTGAGCAGTGTCGCCTCCCACTCGGGGGCGTCACCAGGAACAGTGTGCCCCGCATAGTTTCCGCCGGCTCGCATCAGTTTGTCCCACAGCCCGTGGGATTCGAGGTTCATCTCGTCAATGACGTAGAGACCGTATTCGTCCGCGAGATCATAGAGGAATGACTGGTTCGGATAGTGGCTGGTGCGAACGGCGTTGATGTTATTCGCCTTCATCAGCTGCACGTCAGCTTCGACTTCGTCGCGGGTGACGACGCGACCGCGCAGCCCAAAATCGTGGCGGTTAACACCGGTAAAGACGATGCGCTGACCGTTGAGCGTCATCACCCCGTCATCAATGGCAAAGCGTCGCACTCCGACGCGGATCGGCACCACTTCGCTCAGCTCGTCACCGCAGTGCACCTCGATACTGCCGCGGTACAGGTGCGGATCCTCTGCACTCCACAGGCGCGGCTGGTCGACGGTGGTGGTGAACGTGAGGATCGACTCGTCATCGCCCGGTTCGCGACCACCAAACGGCGCGACAGCATTTGCGCTGCCGCTGCGAGCAAGGGTGAGGGCAACGCCGTCAACCTCCACATCAACCGTCACACCATCATCGGTCACACTCGCACTGGCAACCGTGACACTGACCTGGATTTCAGCTGAGGAGTAGTCCTCGGCGATGACGGTACGCACGGCCACGTCACGCACGTGAGCGCGCGGCTCACGAGTGAGGGTGACGGATCGGAAAAGCCCGGAAAATCGGTAGAAATCCTGGTCTTCAATCCACGACTGTCCACTCCACTTCGGCACCTGCGCGGCAATGCGGTTGACACCGGGTCGCAGCAGCGCGGTGACGTCAAATGCCGTGGGGGTGAAAGCGTCGGTGCCGAAACCGACGAGCTCACCGTTGACCCAGGTGACGACCGCCCCTTCAGCTCCCTCAAAGGTCAACACCCAGCGCTCACCCTGCGCGACCTCGTCAACGACAACATCGGTGACGTAGGTGGCGACCGGGTTGAACACGGTCGGCATCTGCCCCGGTTCGATGTCCTCCCACCCGTCCCACGGGTACTGGACGTTCGCGTACTGCGGGCGATCCCAGCCGGCGAGCTGCACGTGCTCAGGTACCCAAGCATCCGCCCAGCCACTGAGATCCGCGTCGGGATCGGCGAAAGTCTCCGGTGCGGGCGCGGCAGCGGGGTTGAGAGCGTAGTGAAACTTCCACATCCCGTCGAGGCTGCGTACGAATGACGATTCGCTGCGAGTAGCTTCCGCCCGCTCAGCCTCGTCACGAGAGGCAAAGAACCGGTGATCGGAGTGTGCGGGGAGGGTGTTGGCGCCGATGGCACGCGGGTCAGCCAGGATGGAGAAATCGAATGAGGACATGGGTGAGCCTCTCACGAGTTGGGATTGGTGCGGATGGTGACCGCGGGGAATCGAAGAGAATACTGCTCTATTGTATCCCGGATCACATCGAGAGAAATACTGACCATCTGTCTCGAGAAACCGTCCGTTGATCGGCTCCTTGGCACTGCGGGCGCGGAAATGCGGGACAATAGTGGTATGCGAGTACTCCACGCCCCCACCCCCTGCCCCGACCCGATCGTCACCTGTCGCGCCCTGACAAAGATCTACGGGCGCGGCGAAACCGCGGTGCGCGCCCTCGAGGCCGTGGATGTGGATTTTGCGCGCGGCCAGTTCACCGCAATCATGGGGCCGAGTGGGTCGGGGAAATCGACGCTGATGCACTGTCTCGCCGGTTTGGATACGGCGAGCGGCGGCACAGTCGTCCTCGACTCGACAACCATCACCGGGATGAGCGAGCGGCAACTGACGAAGATGCGGCGCGACACAATCGGCTTCATTTTTCAAGACTTCAACCTCATCCCCACGCTGACCGCGCGCGAAAATATCGAGCTTCCAGCAATGATTGCGCGTCGCCCCGTCAGCCCTGAACGGTTCAATGAAATCGTTGACGCAGTGGGGATTCGTGACCGTCTTGACCACCGTCCAGCGGAAATGTCGGGGGGACAGCAGCAGCGCGTCGCGTGTGCTCGTGCCCTCGCGGCGAACCCGACGGTGATCTTCGCGGATGAGCCGACCGGGAACCTCGACTCGCACGCGTCGCGTGCCGTGCTGTCATTCCTGCGACGCGCGGTTGACGACTTTGGTCAAACAGTGGTGATGGTGACGCACGACGCCAATGCCGCGTCGTGGACGGATCGCGTGCTGTTCCTCGTTGACGGTCGCGTCGTGGGCGAATTGACTGACACGCGCCGCGACACCATCCTCGATGCGCTGCGCGACCTCGGTGACGATGATTCTCGCGACGGCAACACTGACGCCGCGACACCACCGACAATCATGGATCGTACGGTGCCGGAACACTCGGCAGCTGTCCACACAGCACCGGAACTTGACCTGCCCACCACCACCGATGAAGTCGTTGATCGTGCGCGTTCGATCCTCGACCACCTCCCCGGGTCTGTGGTGCCTGAGGACGAAGCGCCCCTCACCGCCCAAATTCCTATCGTGCGTGATGACATGAATGACGCCGAGGATGGACGCGAGGAAATGGACGCGACCAAATGATGTGGCGACTGGCTTGGCGTGACGTTCGCGCCCACTTCACGCGATTCCTCCTCACGATCCTCGCCGTTGTCATCGGGGTGACGTTCTTTGCTGGGACGCTTGCGCTTCGTGAGCAACTTGCCACCACCATGGGGCAGGCGCTCGCCTCCGACGTCGCCGGCGACATCCACGTGCGCGGCATCGAACCCTACAAGAACGGGCCGCGCCCGGAAATCCCACTGTCACTGCTTGACACGGTGCCCGACGTCGACGGTGTGACACTCGCGACCGCGGTGCGCGAGGTGAGCATCAACGTCCTCGACGCGGACGGCAACCCCACGTCACCATCGACGTCAACGCAGGTTCTCGTCTCCGGCGTGAGCGAGCATGAGCCGTGGACGTTTGAGGGCAACGCGCCCACGGGTGACGCCGAGATTGCCGTCGAATCGTCGGCACTGTCGAACCTCGGTCGCAAAGTCGGGGACGAGATCGCGTTCCTCGTCGGCGAGGACGAGCACCGTGCCACGGTTACCGCTGTGGCACGCGCACGCGAGGACGTACGTTCCCGCACGGTGATTCTCGCCGACGACGCGCTGACCCGTGAACTCGACGCCACCCCGGATACGGTCACCGACATCACCGTGACCGCGAAAGACGGCGTCGACCTCGATGCGCTGCGCGACAGTATTGCCACTGCGGTGGGCACTGACGTCGACGTCGCCACCAGTGCCACGATCATTGAGGCGAATAACAGCGACGTCAATAGCGGGCTGGGATTTGTCGCCACCCTCCTCATTGTCTTCATCGTCATCGCGTTGGCGGTCACGAGCTTCATCATCGCCAACACCTTCCACATGACGATTCGCGCCAGGCAACGCGAGTTTGCGCTGCTGCGCGCGCTCGGCGCCTCACCGCTCGCCGTGTTCGCCACGGTGACGATCCAGGCGACCCTCATCGGCATCATTGGCTCACTCATCGGGCTACTGTGCGCCTCCGGTCTGCTTGCAGCAATCACCACGTTGATGCGCTTGTTTGGGATGACGGGCGACACGATGTGGGTCGTGCCGCCGGTTATCGCCGTGGCGTCGATGGTTGTCGGCATTGGTGTCACCGTCATCGGCGCCATCATCCCCGCGAAGGATGCGGCCTCAACCGCTCCGGTGGAAGCAATCCGCGGGGTATCTGGAGTCCGCGAGCGCTCTCTCATACGGCGCACCATCATCGGTGTGGTGCTGCTCGTTGTCGGTGTTGCTGCGCTCGTATGCGGTGCGAAACAGTGGGGGTCGCAGCCTGGTGTCATCCTTTCTGTCGGCGCTGCGTCCACGTGCGTCGCTGTCTTCCTCCTCGCACCCGCGCTCGTCACCCTGCTGGCTGCGCTCCTCGCCTGGTCGGCACGCGGGCTGGGCGCTATCGGAATCCACGCCACAGCATGGCGCCTCGGCGTTGGCAATATCGTGCGCAATCCGAGACGTACAGCCGCCACCGGGTCGGCGCTACTCATCGGTGTGGCGCTGGTGACAGCGGCGACTGTACTCGCCTCCTCAGCGACCGCCTCCACCTCCGAGGTGCTGACAAATGAGTGGAAGGCCGACCTGTCGGTGATGACCCTGTCACCGCAGCAGGCAGAAATTACCGATGATGTCGTCACGGCGATCCGCGACACCGACGGCGTGGAGTCGGTACGCACCTACGACATGGCGCTCACTGTGATGAGCGCGGAGAGAAACGATTCCAGCACTGAGACCAGTGAGAATGTCACACAGACAATGACGGTGCTCATGTCGATGCGCCCTGAGGACATCGACCGAGACTTCACACTGCCGCTGTCGGCGGGGTCAATCGACGCTCTCGAACGCGGAGAAATCGTGCTGCCTCGACGCAGCGCAGAATACATGAACGTCAGTGTCGGAGATACGATCCGCGTCCTCGGCGGACTTGAAACCATTGGCGCTACCGATAACGCGAATAACTCACCCGGTGCCAGCACAAACGCCACGAACTCAACTGCTGTCACCCCACCGCACGAACCAGTGTCGCTGCGCGTAGGAGCGATCCACGATTCGCGAACTGTTGGAACTCCGCTCGTCTCCCCCACGGTTCTCGAATCGACAGGTGGCACGTCCATGGGGTGCCTCATGGTCGGCGTCAGCGTGAACGACGGCACTAACCTCACCGACGTCAAGAAAGCCGTGCGCCACTCGATCAACAACGTGCCAGGATTGACGCACCCCCAGTTCCTCATTGTTGGTGACATCACCGACATGGAGATGTTCATCGGTACCATCATCGACACGGTGCTACGCATCATCACCATTCTCGTCGCACTGTCGATCGTCGTGGCCACCATCGGAGTGATCAATACTTTGACCCTCGCAGTCACCGAGCGTGTCCGCGAAATCGGATTGCTGCGTGCGGTCGGGCTGTCGCGCTTGTCGCTTGCCCGCTCAATCATGTGGGAATCAATTATCACCGCGATCTTCGGCACTATTCTCGGGATCGGACTTGGTCTGGGCCTCTCCACCGCCCTCGTGCGCTATCTCGCGGACAACGGGATTTCGACGCTCGCATTACCGTGGACGACACTGGGCTGGCTCGTCCTCGGCACCATCATGGTCGGGGTACTGGCCGCAATTCCGCCAACCATCCACGCGCTGCGTTATCGCGTCCTCGACGCCATTGCGTCAGAATAGAGGAGGTTTCATCACATCGCCTTGCTGTGTCATGAGACAATCGAACACGAACACAGTCGAGTCAACTCGTCATGAGGAGTACAAGGGATGCCTGAGAAAAAGTCGACGGCACCGGTGACCATCGTGGAGACAACGCAGTCTCGTCCAAACACGAGCATCGGTGAATTGCTGGGGGAGTTGTCGAACCAGATCACCACCTTAGTTCGCGGTGAAATCGAACTGACGAAAACCAAAGCGACAACGCTGGTAAAAAAGGCGGGAGTCGGTGTTGGTCTCCTCGCGGGAGCTGGTGTTTTCGCACTCTACCTGCTGGGGTGGCTGTTCCACTCCGCAGAGATGGGGTTGCGCCACGCTGTACCCGACTGGGCGGCGGCACTCATCGTGGCGGGGATTCTCCTCCTCATCGTCGTGATCCTCGCGATCATCGGTTTGATCTGCCTGAAGAAGGGGATGGCTGACAAACCCGACCCGGCGATGAATATGAAACTCAATGTCGAAGCGGTGAAGAAAGGGATCGGCAAATGAGCGACAAGGCACGCACCGTCGAAGAGATCGAAGCGGAAATCCAGCGCACCCGCCTGGCGATGCAGTCCACCGTTGACGAGCTGACGCACCGCCTCGACCCGCGCGCACAGGTTGAGGACGTGAAAGAAAAGCTCAAAACTCAAGCCGCTGACTTTCAGAATCTCGCGAAAGAACGCGCCGAGCAGTTCAAGAAGCTCGCAGAGGACACCATCGACGACGCGCGCCAAGGGCAGCCGCGTGCCATCGCGACGATTGCAGGTATTGGCGCTGCTGCAGCGCTACTTGTCGGCATCGCGCTGATTCGACGCAAGTGAGCTTTGCCCCTCACCGTGGTCGCCGTGGCGGTGTCCGCACGCCGTTAGGTAGAATGAGACTTACTGTCCGTACTGTTTGAAAATCGAGGGGTCGAGTTTGCACCGATCCCGCTGAGTCACGAAGGGGGTCGACGCCAATGGGGCGCGGCCGTCAGAAGGCCAAACAAACGAAGGTCGCTCGTAAGCTGAAGTACTTCAGCCCTGAGACCGACTACGAAGCACTACAAAAGGAACTCGCCGCAGAACGCGGAGAGTCCGATACGCCGTACGGTGAAATCCCTCCGGCGACGGATGAGGACGACTGGGAAGATTATCGTTCGTCTCAGTTCTGATTTCCTGTTGTCACAATAGAACATGGCGCGGGTACCTGTGGAAGTCACGGGTGCCCGCGTTGCCGTATTCCACACCGCACTATCCCCATGCGGTGGTCAAGCGAGCAGCGTCGAACCCACCCCATCAAATCAATGCCGTGTAACCAATGCCCTCTACTCAGTGGTCGCGGTAGCGACCGCATAGCAGGGCAGCACCGGCATCCACGCCCTTCGCCCCGCGGATCAACCGCCCGGCAGGTAGATTTCCACCCGCACCACGAATCGCCTCAGCCGCCACTGAGCCACCCGAATCGGCAACAACCTCGCCGAGCACCCACGCGTCAATACCGCGGCGATACGAAAACTCGACGACACGATCCGCTACCGACTCGTCAACTACAGCAACCATTCCCACGCCGAGATTCCAGGTTTCTTCCGCTGCCTCCCAGGTCACGTTGCCACCCTCGCGCAACACGGTGAATACCGGTGGTACCCGCCAGCTACCCCGATCGACAACACTGACCAGCCCGCGCGGCATCACCCGCGACAGGTTCGCGCCCAGACCGCCGCCGGTAATGTGGGACAGTGCGTGAACGCTACCGTCGGGAACAGTCTCGACAAGGTCGAGGAGTACGCGCGAATACAGGCGCGTCGGCTCAAGCAGCTCTTCACCGAGGGTGCGACCGAAATCGGCAATCGTGTCCTCCAGTGACCAGCCGCAATCAGCGACGATACGGCGCACCAGCGAAAACCCGTTGGAATGCACGCCGGACGCCGCCAAGGCAACGAGGCGATCACCGACCTTGACGCGCTGGGAACCGAGGAGACGATCGGCTTCGACGACACCCGTCGCGGCACCGGCAATGTCGTAGTCATCAACCGCCATGACGCCGGGATGCTCTGCGGTTTCACCACCGACGAGAGGACAGTCGACCTCCGCGGCGGCACAGGCAATACCGCGAACAATTGCCGCAATACGCTCGGGATCAACGCGACCACAGGCAATATAGTCAGTCATGAACAGCGGGCGCGCCCCGCACACCGCTATGTCATCGACGACCATGCCGACGAGGTCGAAACCGATAGTGTCGTGGATGTCGAGGGCGCGTGCCAGCGCAATCTTCGTACCGACACCGTCAGTCGAGGTGGCGAGGAGAGGTCGCTTCATCCCCCGTAGGGCACTCGCGTCAACCATCCCAGCGAAGCCACCCGCAGCACCGATGACTGTCGAGTTGTGAGTTGACGCAACGGCATCTTTCATCAGCTCGACTGCGCGGTCGCCGGCGTGAATGTCGACTCCAGCGTCAGCGTAGTTCACCATCGTCAAACGCACCTTTCGTCGAATGTGGGCGGATCGACCGGATAATCCCCGGTAAAACAGGCGAGGCAGAGATTTCCACGCGGCTGCGCCGTTGCTTCCACCATCGCGTCAATGGAGAGATACCCGAGAGAGTCCGCACCAATCGATTGGCGCACCTGCTCAACATCGAGCGCCGCCGCGATCAACTCGCGCCGGGTCGGGAAATCAATACCAAAGAAACACGGCCACAACACCGGCGGTGACGAGATGCGCACGTGAACCTCAGCGGCACCAGCCTCGCGCAACATGGCGACGAGAGCTCGCTGAGTATTGCCACGCACAATCGAATCGTCAACGACGATCAACCGCTTCCCCTCAATAACCTCACGTAACGGATTGAGTTTCAGACGAATTCCCAGCTGCCGCATACTCTGTGTCGGTTGAATAAAAGTTCGACCAACGTAGGGGTTCTTCACCAATCCCTGCGCGTAGGGGACGCCCGAGGCTTGCGCGTAGCCGATGGCGGCCGGTGTTCCCGATTCCGGAGTGGCAATAACGAGGTCAGCGTCGACGGGATGCTCGGCGGCAAGACGTGCCCCCATCTGCTGACGAGCAACGATAATCGAACGACCGGCGATGGTCGTATCAGGACGGGCGAGGTACACGTACTCGAAGACGCAGCCGCGCGGCGACGCAGGAGCGAAACGGGTGGAGTGAACACCGCTCTCGTCAATACTGACAAGCTCGCCAGGCTCGATTTCACGGACAAAAGCAGCACCGACAATATCAAGAGCCGCCGTTTCTGAAGCGAGTACCCACCCGCCGGACGCCAGGCGCCCGAGCACCAGCGGGCGAAAACCGTGAGGGTCGCGCGCGCCGTAGAGGCGGTGTTCGTCAATGAACACGAGGGAGAACGCTCCGCGCAAAATCGGCAGCACCGACAGCGCTGCGGAGAAGACAGAGCCATCGGGGATGAGGGAGCCGTCGGGACTGGGCGGGTTGTCGGGACTGGACGAACTATGGTTCACGTGTGCCCCCTCGTGGATAGGGGCACAGTGATCAACCTCGCCGAGCAGTGCCGTAATCACCGCGGTGTCGGTGGAACAGCGGTCGCCGCGCAATGCGTGCGCCCCTTTCACCGGGAGGGTGGCGCGCAGCTGCTCGGTATTCGTCAAATTGCCGTTGTGAGCCAACGCCACAGTGCCGCCACGGGTTGGCCCGAGTGTCGGTTGCGCGTTTTCCCAGGTGTTGACCCCGGTGGTCGCGTAGCGCACGTGACCAACCGCCATGTGACCGCGCAGTGCCGTGAGTGAGTCGTCGGAAAAAACTTGAGAAACAAGCCCGAGATCCTTGTAAATCATGATGGTCTCGCCGTCGGAGGTCGCGATACCGCACGCCTGTTGCCCGCGATGCTGGAGAGCGTAGAGACCGAAGTAGCTCAGGCGTGCCACATCCTCCTCCCGCGACCACACGCCAAAAACCCCGCATTCTTCATCAATTTGATTCCCGCTGAGGTCAGGCGGAGAGACGGAGAGGCGAGCGTCGGGAGTGCGGTGAGGGATCGCGGTGTCGTCGTCTGCCGTGAGGTGGACGCCGCTGCTGGAGGTGTGGAGGCCGCGCACGACCTCATCGTGACACACAGCACGAGTGTGGTGCGCGAAGATTTCACCAGACGAAACACTCCCGCAATCTGTGCGATTCCCCGGTTTTTCGGCGAGCGGCTTTGGTCTCCTCCGCGCCTCGTCCGATAATTCACCCAGAGAAAGAGTCGAAAGTCGGAGGGGTTCGTGCACGTCGTCCAGATCCAGATGGTCGCGCTGGTCATCGCGGCGGTCGCTACCGTTGCCGGTCTGGGATCATTCATCCGCGGCATTGTCACGCTCGTGGCACGCGTGCGTCACGGTCAATCTGATCCGGGGCGCCTCACCCCGGTTGGTCGACGCACATGGATGTTGATCTCCACCGTGTTGTCGCACCGCGAGTTTCGTTCGCGTCCGGTGGTTCGCGTCGCCCACTGGTTCGTCATGCTCTCCTTCCCGATCCTGTTCCTCACCCTCGTCACCGGCTACGGTCAACTGACGAACCCGGAGTTCTCGCTGCCGCTGATCGGACATTTCCTCCCGTGGGAGTGGGTCACCGAAGTTTTCGCATGGGGGTGCCTGCTCGGCATCGTGGCGCTCGTCATCATCCGTGTGCGCGCCGGTTCGGGAGGTGAGGACGAAGC
>JAEZVQ010000106.1 GCA_023420745.1 Actinomycetes bacterium | reverse complement strand
GATCTGGCCGGCACCGCTGTCGATTTCTTCGACAATGGTCGTCAATGTTCTCGGCGCAACGGCACTGGGGTTCCTGTCGACTTTCATGGCGACGAGGAGCCGCACCCCGTGGTGGTTCGCCGGTGTCACCACCGGATTTTTCGGCTCTTTCACGACCTATTCGGCTTTTGCTCTCGCCACCGCCCATGCTTTCGTCCCCGACCCCGGTGAGCCCGCCGCCACGCTGACCCACGAGGCTCTGTCATTGACTATTGGGCTCGGGATTCTCCTCGTCAGCTTCACCGGCGCGCTCATCGGCTGGACGATTGGGCGTTTCCTCGGGCTGCGTGGACGGAGAACACCCCAATGAGCACCACAATGAGTGCAACGACGTGGCTTCTCCTCGTCCTCGCTGGCGGTGTCGGTGCCTGCACCCGCTACCTCCTCGACCGCGCGATCTGTTCCCTCACTCGCGAACGCATCGGCATCGCGACGATTAACGTTCTCGGTTCATTCCTCATCGGCATTGCGGCCGGCGCTCTCGACCCGGATTCGCCGCTGCGTGCGATTGCCGCCACCGGGTTCCTCGGCGGCTTCACCACTATTTCGACAGCAATGGTTGACGCGATCCGCGAACATGAGGAGTTCGGCACCCACGCGACGATGCGTCTCATCGCCTTCACCTACGGCAGTTCGATCGTCGCCGCCTGCCTCGGAATTGGTCTCGGTCGCCTGCTGCGCTCACTCCTCGGCTGACTCGAGTACCGTCACAGCCAGCGGCGTCAGCGTCGCCCAGCCGACAACGTGCGCACCGCGCGCGTGGAGATTCTCGCTGACTTCGCGGCGCACCGTGGGGTCATCGCGGTCAAGGCATAGGACGAGGCTCGCGCCGTCGAGGTCAATTGCCGCGAGTGGCTCGCCGTCACACATCATCACCGAATCGAGATCGAGCCCGCGGGAACTTGCTGCGCACATGGTCGCCGTGGTGAGCGCGATGCTCATCGGCGTGGTGGCGACGACGGCGTCGATGTCGTCGGGGGCGAAACCGTGGTCTTCGAGCAGGTCGAGCATGACGTGACCGGCTAGCGGTGCGGCCTCGTGGTGGGTGAGTGCCGGATGCAGTGACGCCGACGCGGCGACGGAAGCGGCATCACCGCGGTGATCACCACAGAGATTGTCACCGAGGTTGTCACACAGGTCGAGAAAACGGGCTTTGCGCGGATCGTTCGTCATGGTGTTCATCCTATGGGCGAGGTGGTCGTGCGAGGCGCCATGAAAACGCGTGCGCTCAGATATGCGGGATGCGAGAGGTGACGCGGCGAACAGCCCAGCGTGGGGCGAATTTCACCAGCGCCGAGGTGACCTTGTAGCGCCACGTCGGTGTGCATAGCACCTGACCGCGACGCACTGCCGCCAGCGCTTCGTCGACGACAACCTCGGGATCGATCCACGAGATCGGGTGAACAGTGTCGGGGTCGATAGCTGTGACGTCGTGGAATCCCGTGCGCATCATCCCCGGCATCACCGCGGTGACGGTGACGCCGGTGCCGCGCAGTTCCTCGGCCAGCCCCTCGGAAAACGCTTTGACCCACGCCTTATGCGCGGAATACGTCCCCATCCCCGTGTCGGAAGCGACGGATGACACGTTGAGGATGGCGCCGCGTCCGCGGGCGAACATGGCGCGTGCCGCACGGTAGGACAGGATCATCGTGGCACGCACCATCACGTCAAGACCGGTAATCTCGGCGTCAATCGGACCGTCGAGGAACGGGTGTCCGATGCCAAATCCCGCATTATTGACGAGCAATCCCACCGGCTGATCGACGCTGTCGAGTCGCCTGGCGATCCGCTCGACGTCCTCGGGTGTGGCGAGGTCGGCGACGATCACCTCGACGCCCACACCACTCGCCTGCTCAATCTGGTGGGCGATGGCGCGCAGGCGTTCCTCGCGACGCGCGACAATGACGAGGTTGTGCCCAGCGGCGGCGAGTTGCCAGCAAAATTCTTCTCCGAGTCCGGCTGACGCGCCGGTGACGAGTGCGGTTCCCACAGGTTAAGACTAGCCCGCGCCCGTTAGGGTGGTGACTATGAGGCTCACGACATGGAACGTCAATTCGATTCGCACGCGGCTCGACCGCGTCCTCGATTTCCTCGCCCGATCCCACACGGACGTGCTGGCGATGCAGGAACTGAAATGTCGCCCCGACCAGTTCCCCTTTGAGGAGTTTCACGCCGCCGGCTGGGAAGTGGCGATGACCGGGCTCAATCAGTGGAACGGCGTGGCGATTGCCTCGCGTATCGGCATCGACAACGTGCGCACGGCATTCCCCAGCCAGCCGGCATTCGACCGCGATACCGGCCCGGTGCCCGCCGGCGCCGACACGCCTGTCGAGGCGCGTGCCATTGGCGCCACCTGCGGCGGTGTCGAGGTGTGGAGCCTCTACGTCCCACACGGTCGCGCACTCGATCACCCCCACTACCGGTACAAACTCGCTTTTCTCGATGCCTTGCGTGCCGACATGGCGGACGAGCTCACCACATGCCCCGAGGCTCCGATTGCCCTCGTCGGTGACTGGAATATCGCGCCCCGCGACGACGATGTGTGGGATCCGTCAGTATTCGCTGGGCTCACCCATGTCTCGGCACCGGAGCGCGCAGCCTTTACCGCCTTCGCTGACCTCGGCTTCGAGGAAGTGACACGCGAGCGGGTGTCGAACTACACCTACTGGGATTATCAGAAGCTGCGTTTCCCGAAGAATGAGGGGATGCGAATCGACTTCGTCTATGCCTCACCGGCGCTTGCCCGCACCGCGACAGCAGCAATGATTGACCGTGACGAGCGCAAAGGCAAAGGCGCGTCCGACCACGTGCCGGTGATCGTCGACTTTGCCATTGACGGCGAGTAGCACTCGCGCAGGCGAAGCGCCGGCGGCGGAGCGCGGATCAGCGTGCGTCACTGAACAGCAGCGTCTCCCCCATCGCCGCCCAGTGGTCGCGATGCCAGTCGCTAAACGGTTGGGCGCCGAGGAACACCAGCCCACACCCCGCCTCGGGGTCAATCCACAGCAGGGACCCGGATTGACCAAAGTGACCGAAACTCGCCGGCGAGGCACTCGGTGGGAAATAGGTGCGCGTCTTGCTGCCCTTGATTTCCATACCGAGCCCCCAACGGTTGTCGCTCACCGATCCATACCCGGGGGTGACACCTCGGATTCCGGGGAAAACCGGGGATCGCGCCTCGTCGGCAAGCTCGCGTGAGATCAGTGTTGGTCGTGCGAGTTCACCGGCAAATCGCACGAGGTCGGTGAGGTTCCCCTCACCGGAGTAGGCGGGTGAGCCGTCAATGAGGATCGACGCGAGTCCGAGTGGTTCGAGGACGCTCGTCTCGACCCAGGAATTCAACCCCATTGCCACCGCGTCGGCGACGTGATCGGCGAGCGTTTCGATCCCGGCATTGGAGTAAATGCGTTTCGTCGCCGGTTGGGCGACAAACTCGCGGCGGTCAAACGCCATCCCGGAGGCGTGGGCGAGGAGGTGGCGAATAGTCACCGCGCGCGTACTTGCGCCCGCGTCACCGATCTCATCGTCGAGGGCGAGAAGGTGGCGGTCAACGGCGACGAGGCTCGCCCACGCGGAAAAGAGTTTCGTCACCGACATCAGCGGGTAGATGGCATCGAGGTCGCCGTCAGTATCAACGACCTCGACACCAGTGAGCCCACTCGACGACCGAGCGTCACCGACTGGCATCGCGGTGTCAAAACGCAGAGCCGCCCACGCACATTCAAACGGAATGTCGGGAATGTTCGTCGACGGCGTCATCTGCTCTCCTCCCGTGAGGTTCTCGACCGTGTGGAACCAGCCGTGTGGAACCAGCTTACGCGCGGGTCATTCGACAGTCAGGGTGAGTCCACTACCCTCGACGTCGACGCGCACGAGCTGGTCGTCGCCGACCTCGCCGCCGATAATCATGCGAGCGAGACCGTCGCCGATTTCGCGCTGCACCAGGCGTCGCAGTGGTCGCGCGCCATACGCCGGGTCGTATCCGTTGGTAGCCAGCCACTGCCGAGCCGCATCGGTGACGTCGAGTGTGATGCGCCGGTCACGCAGCCGCTCACTCATATGCGCGACCTGGATGTCGACAATCTTCGCCAGCTGCTCCGGGCTGAGCGCGTCGAAGATCAGCACCTCGTCAAGCCGGTTGATGAACTCGGGTTTGAACGCGGCACGCACCTCCGCCATCACCGTCTCTCGCCTGACCTCGGGGTCAAGCGTCGGTTCGACAAGCAGGTGCGATCCGATGTTGGAGGTCAACACGAGGATGGTGTTGCGGAAGTCAACCGTTCGCCCCTGACCGTCGGTCAGTCGCCCGTCATCGAGCACCTGAAGGAGTATGTCAAAGACCTCCGGATGCGCTTTTTCCACCTCGTCGAGCAGTACCACCGAGTAGGGGCGACGCCGCACCGCTTCCGTCAGCTGCCCACCCTGCTCGTATCCGACGTACCCGGGAGGGGCACCGACGAGGCGCGCCACCGCGTGCTTTTCCGAGTACTCCGACATGTCGATACGCACAATCGCGTGCTCGTCGTCGAAGAGGAAATCCGCCAGCGACTTCGCCAGTTCGGTCTTCCCCACGCCCGTTGGCCCGAGGAAGAGGAATGAACCGGTAGGACGGTCAGCGTCGGACACTCCGGCGCGCGATCGGCGCACCGCATCCGACACCGCACGCACCGCCTCGGTCTGCCCAATGAGACGCCGCCCGATGGTGTCTTCCATGGTGAGGAGTTTGTCCATCTCGCCTTGAAGGAGGCGCCCGGTTGGAATCCCCGTCCACGCCTCGACAACCTCGGCGATCTCGCCCGGACCGACCTTTTCAGCAATCATCGGCGCGGCGGGCTGCTCCTCGGCGTCTTCGCGAGCCTCGAGGTCGCGAATCTCCGCCATCACGCGCGGAATCTCGCCGTTTTGCAGTCGTCCCGCTTCTTCCCAACGTCCCTCGCGCATGGCGAGATCGAGCTGCGTGTTGAGTTCGTCGAGGGTCACGCGCAAGTCGCCGACGCGATTACGACCGGCTTTTTCCGCTTCCCACCGCGCTGTCAAGGCATCGAGTTCTTCGCGCCGGTCGGCCAGTTCTCGCCTCACCTTCTCCAACTGCGCGGCGGTGGAGGCATCCTCCCCGTCGGGATCGGATTCGGTGAGATAGGACTCTTCCATTCGCAGCCGGTCGACCTGCCGACGCAGTACGTCGATTTCGATGGGCGAGGAGTCGAGCTCCATTCGCAGACGTGACGCTGCTTCGTCAAGCAAGTCGATTGCCTTATCGGGCAGGTGCCGACCGGTGATATAGCGGTCAGATAGCTGTGCGGCCGCGACAATGGCACCGTCCGAAATTGTCACCTTGTGGTGGGCTTCGTACTTCGGGGCGATACCGCGCAGGATGGCAATGGTGTCATCGACGCTGGGCTCTCCAACATAAACCTGCTGGAATCGCCGTTCGAGAGCAGGATCCTTCTCGATATTTTCGCGGTATTCGTCGAGCGTGGTGGCGCCGACCATCCGCAGTTCACCGCGCGCCAGCATCGGTTTGAGCATATTCGCCGCGTCCATCGACCCTTCGGCGCCACCCGCCCCGACCACGGTATGCAGCTCGTCAATGAAAGTGATGACCTGCCCGTTCGCACTGGTGATTTCGTTGAGGACAGCTTTGAGTCGCTCCTCAAACTCGCCGCGATACTTCGTTCCGGCTACCATCCCGGCGAGGTCGAGCGCGATGATTGTCTTATCCCTCAGCGACTCGGGGACGTCGCCGGCAACGACGCGCTGCGCTAACCCTTCGACGACGGCGGTTTTCCCCACGCCAGGTTCACCAATCAGTACCGGGTTGTTCTTCGTGCGCCTCGACAGCACCTGAACGACGCGACGAATCTCCGAATCTCGCCCGATGACGGGGTCGAGCTTACCGTCGCGTGCCATTTCGGTGAGGTCACGCCCGTATTTCGCCAGGGCGTCGAATGAGCCTTCGGGGTCGGCACTGGTCACCGGGTTGGGGCGGATGCCGGGCAGCACTTGGGTGAGAACCTCGGCGCTCGCCCCAGCGGCGGTCAGTGCCGCTGCCGCGTCACCGCCAGCGTGAGCAATGGCGATGAGGAGATGCTCGGTTGAGGTGTAGTCATCCCCGAGAGCAGCCGCTCGCTGGCGCGCATCGACGAGGACTGCGTCAAGGGCGCGCGAGGCGACGGGTCGGGTCACCGACGTGCCGCTTGACGACGGGAGTGCCACGAGAGCGTTGCGCACCCGCGCCCCGACGTCACGTCGAGATGCGCCGACAGCGTCGAGGAGGGCGAGGGCGATGCCGTCTTCCTGCTCGAGTAGTGCTTCGAGCAGGTGCAGTGGTTCGACGGTGGGGTTTCCGGCAGCGGATGCCGCCTGAACAGCAGAGGACAGCGCCTGCTGTGCGCGCGTTGTCAACGACTGGTGTTCCATGAGTTCTTCCCTCTCTGTCTGAGATCGACAGTGTTCGATGTGTTCTACTGAGGGACAACACCGACAAAGTTGAGTCTATTCCACTCAACTCTGTTTTTCTCGATGACTCGCGTCACACATGCCCCGCATGGAGCGCCTACCGGTCAGCGCTCAACAGTGAAGTCGTAAAACGCGATATCAGCACCGGAACCGGGGCGCCCCTCGACACTCCACACGACCTTCACTACCGACGCCGACGCGGTATCGACATCGAGGGTTTGCGGCGATCCGGCACTCACCTCGGCCACGACAGGCGGGCGATTGTCACCGGTCACGACCTTGACAATGACAGGCGCAGTGACGGTGGAACCGTCGGGAACTGCGGCAACAAACGTCAGGTGTGCAATATCGCTCGTCTGCTTCCACACAATCGATCCGCCACCTCGCCCGGACGGGACGAGCGCGTCATGCGTTTCTCCCCCAACGACGACACTCGTCCACTGCGCTGCCGCACCTTCCATCGGATAGCTGGCCAGCGGGTTCGCCCCCGCGGTAGAACCCGCAGAGTCCGACCCGCCCGACGACGCTGTGTCACTCGATGCCGTGCCACTCGGGTCGGCGGAGGCACCGGCGTTATCACTGGAACGCGCGCTTGCCGACGCAGTTGCCGAGGCGGTTGTGGACGCCGCGGCCGAGCCGTCACCGACGGAACTCGAACACGCGGAAAGAGTGAGAGCAAGGAGCACAGCCGCGCCCAGCCCAGCAGCGCACTGGATTCGAGAAGTCAGCGATCGTCTCATAATTTTTCCTCCATTTTCCGCGATTTTCTCCCTGAATTACCATGGTAGGCATGACTGAGACTTCGCCGCATTCTTTCCTCGACGACATCGACGGCACCGACGCCCTCGCCTGGGTCGAGGCTCACAACC
>JAEZVQ010000063.1 GCA_023420745.1 Actinomycetes bacterium | reverse complement strand
CCTCAGCATTGCCGGCAGGTATGACGAAGCCGAAGCCAGGTTCGCGAGTCGAATACTCCATCGTTGACGGACGTCGCGGTGCGCCGGCTGTTCACGTCGAGTTCCTCCCCCCGGCACCATCAATGCGTGCGGCTCGTCGGCGCCGACCCCAGGAGATGGTTGGGCTAATCGAGGATGTCATCAAGATGCTCGACTCTTCGTCCGACAGTTTGCGACGCGGAAAATACCCCGAGCACTCCGATAAGATCGCGCAGCTACTGCGCGCTGTGGCAGATGAGTTCGATGCCTAAGAACGGGCGTACTCGCATTGTCGTCGATGCGTTTCTTCGCGACAGCGTCGATGACATCGTCGCGCTCATCGGCGACGATGTTCACACCGATGACCTCGGTAACCATACCGGTTACCGTGCCGAAGGCGAACGGCTTGTCACCCATTATTTTGAATGCCTCAAGCCTGGATACCGCGGTTGGCATTGGGCGGTGACGGTGGCGCGAGCCCCGCGTTCACGCCATATTACGGTGTGTGAGATTGACTTGATGGCGGCTGAAGGCGCGCTTCTCGCGCCACCGTGGGTACCGTGGGCAGAACGCCTCGAACCCGGTGACGTGCGCTCCGGTGACGTTCTTCCCTATCGAGCAAACGATGAGCGGCTCACCACTGATGCTGCGGCAGTTGAGGTGGCGTTTACCCCTGAGCGCCCTCGTCACATGACCACCAATGCCATTGGCGATGCGGGGAAACGCTGGGAGGCAAATGGCAGTGGTCGCGGCGTGAAGACAGCCAGCGGGAAATATGCGGCGGGGCGGTCGTCGCGTCTACGCGAGCGCGGCGATACTGCGGCATCGACGAACAGTGCTGCACGCTGCGACGGTTGCGGTTTCTTCATCCCGCTCTCCGGTGACGTTGGTCGGAATTTCGGCGTATGCGGTAACGAGTGGGCACTCGACGACGGGCAGATGGTGTCGGCAGCGCATGGGTGCGGCGCCCATTCTGAAACCGATATTGCACGACATGGCTCCGAGTGGCCGGTAGTTCCCTCATACGTCAATGAATTCGACCTCGAAATCATCGACTTGTCATGAGAAGGCAAGCCCGGTGATCGCCGTACAGTTTTTGAGGTGTTCTCTCTAGTTCAGCACAGCGGTTAGAGGCGTGCAATCGCCGCCATATGGTGGACATTTTTGTAACAAAAGAGTGAGATTTCCCCACAAAATCGCCGAAATTTGACGGTGGACGTGGTGGCGGCTGCGAGCATGGTCACGTGGCTACAACAAATACCGCTCAGTTGTCCGCTGTGGACCGTTTCTTTTCCATTTCTCAACGAGGCTCGACCATTGGTCGCGAGGTGCGCGGCGGCGTCGTCACCTTCTTCGCAATGGCCTACATCCTCGTCCTTAACCCCTCGATTCTGTCGGCAGCACTCCCGCAAGACGGCTCGATTTCGATGGCGTCGATTGCCGCGGGTACCGCACTCATCGCCGGCATCATGACCATCCTCATGGGTGTGGTGGCGAACTTCCCGATGGCTCTTGCTGCCGGCATGGGGCTCAACGCGATGGTTGCCTTCACCCTCGTCCTCGGATCCGGTCTGACCTTTCAGGAGGCAATGGGGCTGATCTTCTGGGAGGGCGTTGTCATCACGGTGCTCGTTCTCACCGGATTTCGTGAAGCCGTTTTCAACGCTGTTCCCGACCAGCTCAAGATTGCGATTTCTGTCGGCATCGGTCTGTTCATCGCTTTCGTTGGACTGATCAACGCCGGCATTATTCGCCCGGGAGGAACCCCGGTTCAGCTTGGCATCAACGGGTCACTCGCTGGATGGCCGGCGGTTGTCTTCGTGGTCGGCTTGCTGGTCACCATCGTTCTATACGTACGCAAGGTTCGCGGTGCCATCCTCATCGGCATTATCACCTCAACGGCGCTTGCTGTCGTCATTCAGGCCTTCATCCACATTGGTCAAAAATCAGAGGACAACCCCACTGGCTGGGGTGTGTCGGTGCCAGAACTCGCCTCGTCCCCGCTGTCCCTTCCCGACTTCGCTTCGCTCGGTCAGATCGATTTCTTCGGTGGGGTGACCAAGCTCGGCATCCTAGCGGTTCTCCTCCTCGTTTTCTCCCTCATGCTCGCCGACTTCTTCGACACCATGGGCACGATGGTTGCCATCGCAGCCGAAGGGGATCTTCTCGATGAGAGCGGCACTCCACCGCGCTCACGCCAGATTCTTCTGGTGGATTCGCTCGCGGCCGTTGCTGGCGGTCTTGCCGGCACTTCGTCGAATACTTCCTATGTCGAGTCTTCAGCCGGGGTCGGTGAGGGGGCTCGTACCGGGCTGGCGTCAGTGGTCACCGGGGTGTTGTTCCTGCTGTCGATTTTCCTCGCCCCACTGGTCGAGCTCGTACCTACTGAGGCGGCATCAACCGCCCTCGTTTTCGTTGGATTCCTCATGATGACGCAGGTCGCCGACATTGATTGGCGACGACTCGAAATTGCTATCCCCGCGTTCCTCACTGTTGCTTTCATGCCTTTCGCCTACTCGATTTCGGTCGGCATCGGTGCGGGATTCATCGCCTACACGCTGGTGATGATTGCCCAGGGGAAGGCGCGAGCCGTTCACCCGCTGATGTGGATTGTCTCGGGGCTTTTCGTTTGCTATTTCGCGCTCGGGCCGATCCAGTCAGCACTGCTCGGCTAACTGGCATCAACCACCACCATCGTTCAATCTGCACTTTTTGACAACGCCCTCGCACATCTCAGCTTCGGGAGTGTGCGAGGGCGTTGTCGACGCATTGGTGGCACGATGGAATGAGGACAACGAAGGAAGAGGGGGCCTGCCGTGTCACGTACGTTTTCATCGCTGCAATACCCGAACTATCGCCTGTGGTTCGCGTCGAACATCGTCGCCTCAACCGGGACGTGGATGCAGCGTGTGGCACAGTCGTGGCTCGTCCTTACGGTACTGACGGATAACTCGGCGACGGCACTCGGATACACCACAGCACTCCAGTTCCTCCCCATCCTCATCCTCAGCCCCTACGCCGGTGTTATTGCCGACCGCGCTAACCTCAGGCGACTGCTCCAGATCACGCAGTTATCCAGCGCGTTTTTCACCCTTATTCTCGGCATCCTCGCCGTTGGCGGGTGGGCTCAGCTGTGGCACGTCTACGTCATCGCGTTTGTTTCCGGCTGTGTCGGTGCTATCGACTCTCCAGCGCGTCAAACTTTCGTCTCCGAACTTGTACCACCGAAAACGCTACCGAATGCCGTCGGACTCAATTCCGCGGCCTTCAACGTGGCGCGTCTGCTTGGTCCCGCCATGTCTGGGCTTGTCATCGCTTGGGTTGGCCCAGGGTGGGTGTTCATCATTAACGCGCTGCTCTTCCTCGTCCCGGTTGTCGCCGTTGCGGTGATGAAAACCGACCGTTTCTTCCCGATGGAGCACGTGACCCGCGAACGCGGTCAGATCACCGAGGGATTCCGCTACGTGCTGGCACGCACTGACATTGTCGTCATCCTCATTGTCATGGGGTTGACTTCAGCGTTTTCCATGAACTTCCAGATGACGTCGGCGCTGATGGCAACCGAGGTTTTCGGCAAAGGTGCCGGCGAGTACGGCATCCTCGGATCGTTTATGGCGGTTGGTGCGTTGACCGGAGCACTCCTCGCTGCTCGGCGTCAGTACCCGCGCGTGCGACTCGTCGTTGGCGCGTCGCTAATCTTCGGATTCTGTAACCTCGCGCTCGCCTTCTCACCCGCCTACTGGGTGTTTGCGCTCGTGTCTATCCCGACCGGGCTCGCCATGCTGACGATGATTACAGCGGCAAACGCTGCTATTCAAGTCTCCACTGCCCCGCATATGCGCGGCCGGGTGATGAGCGTGTACATGATGGTGTTCCTCGGATCGACCCCGGTGGGCTCACCCGTCATTGGCTGGATTGGTGACCAGTGGGGTGCTCGCTGGTCGATCGCCTTTGGCGGTGTGCTGTGTATCGTGGTGTCGATTGTTGCGGCGATCTGGGCGAAACGTACATGGAATGTTCGGATCCAAGCACGACTATCACGCCATCCCTTCACCATGTATGGGCCGCGTGAACGCGCAGCCGACATGCGTGCCGCCTCGCAGCAGGACAACTGACGCTAGTCGAGGGTGACGTCCGCGTGTGACACCACGTAGTCGATGCAGGTCAGGAGTGCCTCGACGTCGCTGGTTTCCACAGATGGGAATGTGGCAATACGCAGCTGGTTGCGTCCGAGTTTGCGGTATGGCTCGACGTCAACAATCCCATTCGCTCGCAGGATCCGCGCAATCGCCGCGGCGTCCACACTGGTGAAGTCAATTGTTGCCACCACGGGGGAGCGCCACTGACGGGTGGTGACGAACGGCGTGGCGAAGTCGCGTGTTTCAGCCCAATGGTAGATCTTGTCGGACGACGCACGACAGCGCGTTGCGCAAGCGTCGAGCCCGCCAACTTCGTCAATCATCCACCGCAGTTGTTCGTGCATCATCGCGAGAGTGGCGAGTGCGGGTGTGTTGAGTGTTTGATCTTTGCGTGAGTTTTCGAGCGCCACAGTCAGGTCGAGTATGCGCGGTACCCAGCGTGTACCGTCGCGGTCGATCCGCTCTGCACGCTCGATCGCGGCCGGGGACAGGAGCGCTAGCCACAGACCGCCGTCCGAACCAAAGCACTTTTGTGGCGAAAAGTAGTAGGCATCGACATCGCCGCAGTCGATCGGTGCTGCACCGGCAATCGACGTGGCATCGACGAGCATCAACGCGTCATCAGCGTCGTCAATTCGGTGAACCGGGGTGACGACCCCCGTGGAGGTCTCGTGGTGTGCCCACGCGTAGGCGTCAACATCATCAACCGCCGTGAGGAGTGCCGCATCACCGGGGTCGGCATCGATGAGGTGAGGATCGGCGAGGAATGGTGCCGCGCTCACCTCGGTGGCGAATGAGCGTGAAAACTCGCCGCACACCGCGTGAGCACTGCGACGCGCGATCAGTGACGCCGTCGCCACCGCCCAAAACGTACTTGCCCCGCCATTTCCTAACGCCACTTCATACCCGTCGGGGAGGTCGAAAAGCTCAGCGACCATGCGGCGTATCTCGGCAACGAGAGTGCGAACCGGTGGTTGGCGGTGCGAGGTGCCGAGAATAAGCTCACGTGACCGCGCAATATTCATCGCCTGGAGACGATGAATTTGGGCGGGACGTACTTTGGACGGGCCAGCTCCGAAACGACCGTCACGAGGGTGCAATTCGGTGGGAATGGCGCAGCTACTCTCCATATTTGGCACCCTAGCGAGCGATGATAACTCGGCAAGTCGGCGACCACGATCCGATACGCTCACAGTGTGTGGGCGCACGCATCGCCATCACACGGATGCGACGTAAGGGTAGGAGAAACCACTGTGGGCGACCTCATTGATACCACCGAGATGTACCTCAAAACCATTTACGAGATGAGTGAGGACGGGGTGACCCCGATGCGTGCACGCATCGTTGACCGACTGGGGCATTCTGGGCCCACTGTGTCACAAACGGTTGCCCGGATGGAACGTGACGGTCTCGTCGTTGTTGGCTCAAATCGCAAGTTGATTCTCACGGCAAAAGGTGCGCGCCTCGCCCACGACGTGGTGCGTAAACATCGACTTGCGGAACGTCTGCTCCTCGACGTCATTGGTTTGGACTGGAGCCTTGTTCATGAGGAAGCCTGCCGCTGGGAACACGTGATGTCCGACCAGGTTGAACACCGGTTGAGCCACATCCTCGAACGCACCGATGTTGACCCCTATGGTAATCCGATCCCGGGTTGTCTCAACGAAAACTGCCCGGCGCACCCGCCGCAGGAACACGCACGTGTGGTGATCGACGACAGCATCATGCCGGTCGAACAGCTCCTCGAGGATGCGGTAGCGTGCGGGCTCGATGGAACCGGTGATGGGACTGTGAAAGTTGACGCGCAGATCGTGCGTATCGGTGAGCCGATCCAAGCTAATACTGAGCTCATCCAGCGCTTTGCCGCATGTCGCCTTTTTCCTGGCGCCCATGTGACCATGAGCATCGAGGACGGTGTTGCGATCATCATGCGGGGCGATCGCGGGAGCGAAGATGGTGGAGAAAACTGTGGGAAAGTCGCGCTCGAACGTGGTCTTCAAGCGCATCTTTTTGTTTGTGCCGACGCCTAGTTAAAGCGGGGCGTGCGCCATGGAGTCGCGCCGTCACCGTGTGGAACCGTCCACAGTTTGTTATCAATGCGTGACATTTTCTCAATCAATCGTATATTGTATGGACAGTTGAATCTTCCACCGAGATTCAATGCCCTACGCTGAAGCCGAATCTCATCCGCAGCGAGGGGCACGTCGTGACACATTGCGGATGAGACGCGGGGGAACCGAATACGGACGCCAGTCCTTGGGGTGAAGCCAGCGCTGCTGGCGGAGATTCTCCATCTCTAACCCGACAGCTCACCTCGTAGGCTTCATCAATAAGGAGAACAGCACTTGGCCACCAAGAAGGTTCAGCCGCGTCACCGACGCGCCTGCCGCCCCGTCACCCCTCTCGATACCATTACCCAGTCGATCAACCCGCAGCGCAGCATTGCCGCAGCCTCAATCACGGGGATCGCACTGAGTATCGTTTCCGGCTCAGTGGCCAATGCCGCTCCCGAACACAGCACGGCACTCAACACGGATGCGCTCAAAGCGGCAACCACTGTCGCTACCGTGGAGTCGACCACTCTTAACCGCACCATTTCCGCACCGGCGTCGATGACCTGGGACACCGCCGACGATCTCGAAGTTGAAGCAGAAGCGCCGGGTGAAGCGGCATTCGCTGATGACCGTGAGAACGAAGCTGCTGACCGCTCAGCATGGCGTACCGCCGTTGATGTCCCGCCTAACCTGTCCGGTGGAGCCGCCAGCATTGCCGCTCAGTACCTCGGAGTTCCCTACGTGTGGGCAGGTGAAAGTCCAGCGGGATTTGACTGCTCCGGTTTGGTCAAGTACGTCTTCGCTCAACTGGGCTACTCCCTGCCACACTCGGCCGGTGGAATCGCCGCAATGGGCACCGTGATTTCCGCTGGCGATGCACAGCCTGGCGATATCGTCTACTACTCCTACGGTCATGTCGGAATCTACATTGGCGGCGGTCAGATGATCCACGCATCGGTTCCCGGTGACGTGGTGAGAATCGCGTCGATTGAGATCGGAAACTACGTCTTCATTCGTCTATAACGAACACGTGTCACACGCGTCGTGAGACACCTGAAAATCACCCAACACCCCCGCGTCCGGCAACACGGAGCGGGGGTGATGTGTGTCACCGGTGCGATAGGGTGCACAATAGAAGCAGTCACAGTCAAAGGAGGCTTCAATGACCACTGGTGATGTGATTCTCGTCGGCGTTGACGGATCTCTCGAATCGCAACAGGCAGCTGAATGGGCAGCGGCACGCGCCCAGCGCACCGGTTCGTCCATCCATGTGCTGTGCACCTACGCTCTCGCCTCGTATTCGGCAACGCCGCTTGACGGTGGTTACGCGGCGCTCGACGACGACGCGCTGAAAGCCGGAGCGCAACGAGTCGTTGACGACACTGTCGCACACATCCGTTCACTCGGTGTTGACGCCAGCGGGTCGACAATGTCTGGCGATCCCGCCGGAACCATGGTGGAAATGTCGCGTGACGTGTCGATGATCGTTGTCGGCTCGCGCGGTGGAGGAAGTCTTGCCGACCGGTTGCTCGGTAGCGTCTCGTCCGCTCTCCCAGCTCATGCGCAGTGTCCGGTCGTTGTCGTGCCTCGACACACCTCCGGTTCCCCGTTCACGCCGATCACGAGGATCGTTGTCGGTGTTGACGGCTCGGAAGTTGCCTCAGCGGCTCTGTGCCGTGCCGTCGCGGAAGCAGCGACGTGGGAAGCCGAACTCACCGCCGTCGCCGCAGTGCCCATCACCACCGGCGGGTCAATGCTCGCCTGGGTGCCCGCAGCGGTTGACCGTGACGCGCTCACCGCTGACGTGCGCAAGGGACTGAACAGCGCGATTGAAGAAGCGACCCAGGGCAGCGACGTCACTGTCAAACGACACGTCCTCGACGGTGCTCCCGCGCAGCTCCTCACCGAGTTCTCCACCGCCGTCGACCTCGTCGTCGTGGGTAATCGCGGGCGCGGCGGATTCCAAGGGCTGCTACTCGGATCCACCTCACAAACTGTGCTCTCGCACTCGACTTGCCCAGTCATGGTCGTCCCCTCACATCGTCCCGGCGACACCACCGCGCACGCGGGATTCGGATGGGAACGCCGCTGACATCGCTGCAACTTTCACCGTGTGGGCGTCGCCGAGGATTTCGGTGGCGCCCACATTGTGTGTTCGGCGCGACTGATAGAGTAGGGGCGCGCACAGCGCGTATGCCCTCGTAGCTCAGGGGATAGAGCACCGCTCTCCTAAAGCG
>JAEZVQ010000084.1 GCA_023420745.1 Actinomycetes bacterium | reverse complement strand
CGAGGTCGCGCGGGATCGCCCGATTTGTCGCGGTGGATACGAGCGCGAGTGCCATGGCGAGGTCGGCGGCAGGTTCGGAGGTTTTCGCCCCGCCCACCGTGGCTACGTAGACGTCGTGCGAGGTGATGTCGACACCGGCTCGCGCGTGGAGGACGGCGACGATCATTGCTACGCGCGATGAATCAACTCCGGAGGTGGTGCGTCGTGGCGATTTTGCTTCGGTGGGGGCGACGAGGCTTTGGATCTCGGTTGGCATCGGTCGTCGTCCCTCAAGGGTGACGGTAATGCACGTTCCTGGAGTTGATGTCGACGACTGTGACAAGAACAGTCCCGAAGGGTCGGCAAGCCCGACAATCCCGTGATCGTTGAGGTCGAAGCAGCCGACCTCGTCGGTGGGGCCGTAGCGGTTTTTGACCGCGCGCAGCAGGCGTAGCCGCGCATGGCGTTCGCCTTCGAACTGGCAGACGACGTCAACGAGGTGCTCGAGGAGGCGAGGACCGGCGATCGTGCCGTCTTTCGTTACGTGACCGACGAGGATGACGGGCATATTCCGCGCTTTCGCGACGTTGATGAGCCGCGACGCTACCGCGCGCACCTGCGTGACGCCACCGGCAGCACCGTCAACCCCGGAGGAGTACACGGTCTGCACTGAATCGACGATGAGGAGGGAAGGGTCGTGAGCCTCAATGTGCCCGATGATGGTTTCGAGGTTCGTTTCGGCGGCGAGGAATAGCCCGTCGGACAAGGCGTCGATACGTTCGGCGCGAAGTCGAATCTGCGAGGCGGATTCCTCCCCGGAGATGTAGAGCACCGGTGCGCTCACCGGGTGTGAAGCCGGTGCGTTGACCGCGTGTGCTCCCGCCTCTGCGGCGACGGTGAGCAGTAGTGTCGATTTCCCCACTCCGGGTTCGCCTGCGAGTAGAACAACCGCGCCGGGGACTATCCCGCCGCCGAGTACCCGGTCGAGTTCACCGACGCCGGTGGAACGGGCGCGCGCTACCTCGGCGCTGACGGCACTAATCGGAGTTGCTGACGAGGTGGGGGCAATCGACATCTGCCCGGTAGACGCCGGTGGAGCGCTGAATTCGACGAGCGTGCCCCACGCGCCACACTGGCGACACTGCCCTGCCCACTTTGGCGCAGACCACCCGCATTCGCTACAGCGGTACTCGGTTTTTGCCTTCGCCATCGTCAATGCACACCCTTTGATCTGTTGATTGCCACGTGTTCGCGGTGGGCTTCGTATTACGGTCGATTAGCGAAATGTTCAAGGAGGGTTCCGTCGCCGGAGACGATGATGATGTCTTCTTTGTTGATCCGGGTGTCTGGCCCGGCGTATTCGAAGCCGTGACCGGGACGCATAATGCCGAGGACGTTGACACCGTACTTCGCGCGGATATCCGACTCGGTGAGGGTGAATCCCTGGACTTCCTGCGGTGGCCGCATCTTCATGATGGCGAATCCCTGCTTGTCCATCTCGATGTAGTCGAGCATGCGACCGGATACGAGGTGCGCGGTGCGTTGTCCAGCATCAAACTCCGGGTAGACAACGTGGTGGGCGCCGATACGTCGCAGGATGCGACCGTGTTCGCGTGACGTCGCCTTCGCCCAGATTGAGGGCATTTCCATGTCGACGAGATTGGCGGTAATGAGAACCGAGGCTTCAAGAGAAGATCCAACTCCAACGACAGCGGAAGAAAAGTCGCGGGCGCCGAGTTGTTCGAGGGCTTCAAGGCTTGCTGCATCGGCTTCGACGAGTGGAATACGCCCGGCAAACTGCTGTACCTTCGTGGGATCTTTTTCAACGCCAAGGATTTCGCGTCCGAGACGTTCGAGTGTTGAAGCGACCGCCGATCCGAAACGTCCTAAGCCGATGACGAGTGTGCCCGACGACTGTTGCCAATCTGACTCTGCCACGCCTGATCCTCTCCCATAGTGGCGCCCGCGGGTGGGGCGCGTAATTCCTAGTGTGGCACCGTCACCACCGGTGTGGCACATCGACTGCCATGAGGTTGATGAAGTTTAGCCGATGAGTGGCTGTTCCTCCGCCATGCGAATGACGCGGCGACGTTCACGCAACGTCAATGCGGCGGCCGCAGTCATCGTCCCGGTGCGGCCGAAATACATGAGCGCGGTGAGGACGAGTTTGCCTGACGCTGGAAGGTCGGCAGTAATCCCGGTAGACAGACCGCAGGTACCAAATGCGGAGATTGCTTCGAAGAGTACCCGGTCAAGTGAATACGGCGTGATGATGAGCAGGATCAGCACGGCAACGGCAACGAGGAACGCTCCGAGCATGGTGACGGAGATAGCGAGCCGAACCGCAGACGAGGGGATGCGACGCCCGAATGCCTCAACGTCACGGTCGCCGCGCGCTTCAGCGAGCACTGCGAGGGTGAGTACCGCGATTGTGGTCACTTTAATTCCACCGGCCGTCGATGCTGAGCCGCCGCCGATAAACATCAGGATGTCTTGGATGAGCCACGTTGCTTCGGACATATTGCCGACGTTGACGATAGAAATCCCCGAGGAACGTACGTTCGCCCCACTCAGCAGTGAGTTGGCGATACGGTCGCCGGTGGTGAGCGAACCCAGAGTGTCGGGGTTTGACCACTCCAATGCGCCGATCAGCAGTGCTCCGATCGCGAGTAGCGTGATGTGGGTAGTGATTGAGAGTTTGGTGTGGAAAGTGAGGCGACGCGGCGTTTTCCAGTTGCGGGTGAGGTCCATAATGACGGGGAACCCGATGGCACCGAAGAATGTGCCACAGGCGATCGGTATGAGATATGACGAGTCGCTGAGATCTGGACCTACACCCTCGGGTAGCACGAGAAAACCGGCATTGTTGAAGATCGAAATCGCCATGAATAGCGCGTACCAGCAGGCTTCGAAAAAGGAGAAGTCGAATCGCAGGTAGTGTGGCAACAGTGCGGAAAAGAGAACGAAGTCGGCAATAAAAACGGTGATGGCGACTGCTTTGAGTAGCGATCCAACCTGACCGAGCCCTGACGATTTCGTTTCTGATGCGGCGAGCATCCGCTGCGTGAGCCCGATGTGTCGGGTGACGGCTAGCCCCAGCATCGAGGCGATCGTCATCACGCCAAGTCCGCCGATTGAGATCCCCAGAGCGATCGCAGCCTGCCCGAAAACTGACCAGTAGGTTGTGGTATCGACGGTGGATAAGCCGGTGACGCACACTGCTGAGGTTGCGGTAAATAGCGCATCAACGAAGGGTGCGCGGTGCCCGGAAGTGGTGGCGAAAGGCATCTCTAGCATCGTCGTGATGGTTGCGATGATCAGGGCGAAGATGAGTAACGCCATCCGTGCGGGATAGTGGCGTGCCATGAAACTGAGGCGCGCGCGCACCCGGTTCCCGACATTGGGGGCTGCTCCGTAGGGGAGAAGTGCGCCCGGCACGTGAACCGAGGCATCGCGGTGACGTGACGGGGGTGCAGATGCCGGGCGGAAGCGAGCCTGAGATGGCATGCGAAGCCACGAGGGCATGGACGCACCTCCTTTCACTTGTCCTAGCGGATACCGGGGATCGCCTCAATCCGCGCTCGCGACGATCGGTCAATCAGGTATTACCGTAGCGCTGCGAGGTCACAAGAGGAAGATGCGTGACCGACGTGAGATGTGACACGAGTGGGTGACGTGGTGAATGTGACAAATGAGGTGGTGAGATGACGTAAGATGACTGACGTCAACAGTATTGGTGCTGATTGTGTACACGTGAAGTCACGGTGGCTTTCGTGTGGATGTCAGCAATAGGGTCATCCCAGTGTTGTCGCGCGTGTGTGGGATAACGGCGGGGAAGCGGAGCGTGTACAACATGGCAGTGGAATCCAGACCACAGTTCGTCACGGTGGCTGAGGTTGCGCAGCTGATGCGCGTGTCGAAAATGACGGTGTATCGGATGATTCACAGTGGTGAACTTCCCGCGATGCGAGTGGGGAAATCCTTTCGGGTGCCGCAGGCGGCGGTGAACCAGATGATCGACGCCGGGCTGTCGCAGTGGATGGAAGATGAAACTGGGACGACGGGGCGATAAAATGCTAGGCGACGTCGAACGGTGAGTGCGTGTCGCTGACGTGCCGGACATGTTCGAGTAAACAGTGACGGGTGCGGGATGTCCCGCGCTTACATAACCAACGGGTGAAGACGAGGAGGGCCGTATGGGCTCCGTGATTAAGAAGCGCCGCAAGCGGATGGCGAAGAAGAAGCACCGCAAGCTGCTTCGTAAGACGCGCCATCAGCGTCGCAACAAGAAGTAGTAGACTCAGAAAAGCCCCGGAGACGGGGTCTTTTCTCTATTCCCCTCACGTGGATATTCTCCTCACTTTCTGTGTGGGAAAGGTGTGGAATCGTGCGCACTGTCATTCACCTCATGCGACACGGTGAAGTCGATAATCCTGATGCTGTGCTCTACGGGCGCCGCCCGGGGTTTCGACTTACCCCACTCGGGCAGTCGATGGCTGAGCAGGTGGCCGACACGCTTGTCCGCGGCGATCACCCGATCGAGGCGGTGATCGCTTCGCCGTTGCTGCGCGCTCAGATGACTGCCGCGCCGACTGCGCGCGCATTCGAGGTGCCCATCGAATCCGATCCTCGCCTCATCGAAGCGTGGAATTCTTTTGAAGGCGTGGCGATCAACCGCAACCGTTGGATTCTCGCCCACCCGAAATACTGGCGGCGATACGTCAATCCGTTCCGTCCCTCATGGTCAGAGCCCTATCGCGATCTCGTGTCACGGATGAGTGCTGCGGTTTCCGATGCGCTGCGCGATCACCGCGGTGGCGAGGTGCTGATGGTGTCACACCAGCTGCCCATCTGGACGTTGCGTAGTTTCGTTGAGCGCCGCCCCCTCGCCCACGACCCGAGGATGCGCGAATGCGCACTCGCTTCTCTCACGTCGCTCACCTTTGACGACGCCACCTTGAAGGCGGTGACCTACTGGGAGCCAGCCGCGACTCTCGTTACCAGTGCTCGGGACATGGTGCCCGGCGACTCGCAGGCGACACTCGCCGGTACTGACAATACGTATTCGGCGTAGGAATATTCCCACTCGAGCATCACGGCATCGCACCTTTGTTCTGATATCTCCACGACGCGAGAAATCCCAGCCAACCTGCGACAATGGTGGCGTGAGTCACTGCTGGGTAACGGGGACTTGCGGAGCAGTTCCGTTACTGGTCGCTCACGCCATTACCTCGCATCGGCGAGGTTCTGTCAGTACAACTAGATAGTCGAGGACGACTGTCGTCACTTCCAAAGGTGGATAGATGATTCCAGATGCGAGTTTGACTTTCCTCCAGAACATGGATCTGTTCTGGCTGATCGCCGCTGCTGCCGGCGGTTTCTTCGGTGCCGCGCTCGGCGCAAATATCGCGTTCGGCTTCACCGGCATCCTCATCCTCGTCAGCTTCGGTATTGCGTTCGCGACCGGTTCTGACATCGGCTTCTCCTACCTGTCATTCGGTCCGGTTTTCGGCCCACACATTAGCTTTGCTGGCGGTGTTGCCGCCGCTGCCTATGCCGGTGTCACCCGAGGGCTGATGCCCGACACCGGGGCGGGCAAGGATCTCAACCGTGGGCTTGCCGGTCTCGGTCGCCCTGACGTCCTCCTCGTCGGTGCGATTTTCGGTGTTGGTGGCTATGTCGTCAATAACCTCTTTGCTCTCATCCCGTGGTTTGGCTCATCCACCGCCACGGTGGCATTGACGGTGTTCACCTCCGGCTGTGTTGCTCGCCTGATTTTCGGCAAGAAAGCCGTCTTCGCATGGACATCGCAGCTCAATGACAACCACCGTTGGTTGGTTTGGCAAGAAACTCCGAAGCAGGTGACGACGCTCGGTCTGCTCGCCGGTCTGTTCGGCGCGGGCGCTGCGCTGAAGATCGCCGAGGTCGGCGCGACGATGAGCGCGGAAACCTCCGCCATCATCACCGCGAATGCGAAGACTTTGCCTTTCGCGATCTCCGCGGCGACGGTGATCCTGCTCGCCTTCGGCTCGACTCAGCCGGTCACGCACCACATGACCATCATGGGTGGGATGGGTGCCGTGGTCTTCATGCCGATCGTGAACAACGGGATCCTGGCGCTGGTTATCGGCATGGTCTTCGGTCTGATTTCAGCGTGGATGGCTGAGCTGATGCAGCGAGCTTTCAATGCCAAGGGCGACACTCATATTGATCCGCCGGCAATGGCGATCTGGCCAACGACGCTGCTGATCTCCATCTGCGCCCAGCTCGTCGGCTGACGTCAGATCATTACTGATTCGCCGGGAGGCGAACGAATACTCTCCAAACCATTCGACTGTGGTCGCAGTGCGACACTGGTCTCGCGACTTGTGCGGGGCAGAGAATAGCATCGGCGACCACAGTCGAAATTTGTGTGGAAAGTGAAGGAAAGGAAGTGCGATCAATGGATACTATTCGGCGCGTCATGGCGAATACTGTGACGAACACTGTGTCGAAGACCGTGTCGCGCCCCGACAGCTATTTCGACGCCTATATCTTCGATATGGACGGCACCATCTTCCTCGGAGACCATCTTCTCCCCGGTGTCAAAGACTTCATCGAGGAGCTGCGCGATCATGAGATTCCGGTGCGCTACCTGACGAATAATCCCACAAAGAATCCCTCTCTTTACGCCGAGAAACTCACCCGGCTCGGGTTGCCAACAACGCCCAATGAGATTGCCACCACTGTCGCCGCAGTGACCACCTGGCTGACCTCCACGCACCCGGGTAAAGTCGTCTATCCGATTGCCGAGGATGTGCTGATCACCGCGTTGCGTGACGCAGGAATTCGGATCAGCGACAATCCCGAGGAGATCGACATCGTCGTCGCTTCCTACGACCGCACCTTCACCTACGAGAAGCTCCAGATTGCCTTCGATGCCATCTGGTTCCACCGGCGTGCCATTCTCGTAGCGACGAACCCCGACCGGTATTGCCCCTATCCTGGCGGGCGCGGGGAGCCTGATTGTGCCTCCATCGTCGCCGCCATCGAAGCCTGCACCGGCACGCGCTGTCAGATGACGGTGGGGAAACCCAATCCCGCGATGATCGAGGCGGTGATCGGGAAGCTCGGGGTGGATGCGCGTCGCTGCATTATGGTCGGTGATCGCCTTCATACCGACATTGCTATGGCGGCTCGCGCCGGCATCCCCTCCGCGCTTGTGCTCACCGGGGACTCATCGATTGAGGATCTTGACACATGTGCACAGGGTGAGCTCCCCACATACGTCCTTAATCGTCTCGACGATCTGCGCCCGGTGCAGTGACTCGTCCGGTGCTGTAGTTCGTGCTGTCCCGCTGGTGTGCGGCGGTGATGGATAGCCGGTTGCTTGTCGCACTTGACACAGGTCAGTGGTGTCGCTAGCGTAAATGTGAACGTTCACATAACGCGAGGTTGGTTATGTGAACGCAGTGTGAAGCGACAGAACTCGATGAGGAGGAATGACCGATGAAACGCTCACGCGTGTTGATGTCGACCTTGGCGATGATCGGCGCAGGGGCACTCGCTCTTAGTGGTTGCGCCGGTTCCGGAGCCGGTGGTGGTGACGCATCCGGTAGTGCTGCGGGTGACGGTGGCACGGTTCGAGTTGGCGTGTCGATGCCGACGCAGGTATCGGAGCGTTGGATCGCTGACGGAAAGTCGGTGAAAGAGCAGCTCGAGGCGAAGGGATACGAAGTTGATTTGCAGTACGCCAACGACGATATCCCGACCCAAACCCAACAGATCGACCAGATGATTACAAACGGCGCCGACGTCCTCGTCATCGCTTCGATTGACGGCACCGCACTGTCGAGCCAGCTCGATGCGGCTAAGGCGGCGAATATCCCCGTCATCGCTTACGACCGCCTGATTCGCGACAATGAGCACGTCAATTTCTACGTATCCTTCGATAACTACGAGGTTGGTGTCGCGCAGGGGCAGGCGCTTCTCTACGGTCTTGGTATTTTTGATGAGAACGGCAAAGAAGTGGCAAACCGCCCCACCGGCCCGCTCAACATCGAACTCTTCGCCGGCTCTCCTGACGACAATAACGCTGGGCATTTCTTCAAGGGGATGCTCTCGGTTGTTCAGCCTTACATTGACGATGGAACCCTGGTGGTGAAGTCGGGACAAACGAGTTTCGACCAGGTGGCGATTCTGCGCTGGTCGCAAGAAACCGCGCAGAAGCGCATGGAAGATCTGCTGACCTCGACATACTCCGGTGGTGAAAAACTCGCGGGTACCGTCGGCGGTCACGACCCGGTCGCGCGCGGCATCATCACCGCGCTACAAAACGCCGGATACGGTCCCACGATTGCCGATGGGCTACCGATTGTCGGCGGTATGGACGCTGATATTGCCTCGGTCAAACTCATCAATGATGGCATCCAGCACTCGACGATCTTCAAAGACACCCGTTTGCTCGCTGAAGAAGCCGTCAAAGCTGTCGAAGCGTACGTCAACGGTCAAGAGCCGGAAGCCAATGACACTGAAACCTACGACAACGGTGTCAAGGTGGTTCCGTCCTACCTGTTGAAGTCCCAGATCATCTACAAGGACAACATCAAGTCGATCCTCATTGATTCTGGCTACTTCACGCAGGAAGAGGTCGATCGTGGCGTCAAGTGAGCCGCATTGTCGAAGCGAATCGAGGTGAGGAAGGACGACCATGACGACCACATGCGATGACCTGCTCGTCATGCGTGGCATCACCAAGGATTTCTCCGGCGTACAGGTGTTGACCGACGTCAACTTCACGGTGCGCCGCGGCGAAGTCCACAGTATCTGCGGCGAGAATGGCGCGGGGAAGTCGACGCTGATGAAGATCCTCACCGGCGTCTACCCCCACACCCAGTATTCGGGAGTGATCGAATACGAGGGCAAGCCAGTGGAGTTCAAGTCGGTCACCGACGCCGAACGCGTCGGTATCGCGATCATCCACCAGGAGCTCGCTCTCATCCCGGAGATGTCGATCGCAGAGAACGTGTTTCTCGGGCAGGACAAGCCACGCCGGATGGGGCAAATCGACTGGAACGCGGTGAACCACCGTGCTCAGGCAGTGTTGGAAAAGGTGGGGTTGCGCGACAATGTCACCGACAAGATCTCGACCCTCGGGGTGGCCAAACAGCAGATGGTCGAGATCGCCAAGGCGCTGTCGAAAGATGCCAAGCTGTTGATCCTCGACGAGCCAACAGCGGCACTCAACGACGAAGACTCGAAGGTGTTGCTCGACATTATTCGAGGTCTCCAAGCCGACGGCGTCACCATCGTCATCATCTCGCACAAGCTCAAAGAGATTGAGGCGATTGCCGACCGCACCACCATCATCCGCGACGGTCGCACCATCGACACCCTCGACATGCGTGATCCGTCAACGACGCGAGACCGCATGATTTCGCTGATGGTCGGGCGCTCACTGTCGAATCTCTACCCCGAACGCGAGGTCGAGATCGGCAGTGAAGCGCTGCGCATCACCGGGTGGAATGTCGACCACCCGACGCAGCCGGGACGACGCGTCCTCCACGACGTCGCCCTTGACGTGCGACACGGCGAGGTCGTCGGCATCGCCGGTCTCATGGGGGCGGGTCGAACCGAACTGGCGATGAGCATCTTCGGACGCTCGTGGGGGCTGTGGCGCTCGGGGACACTGACCGTCGACGGGCGTGAGGTCGCCCTCCACAATCCCGGTGACGCCATTCGCCACGGGTTGGCCTACGCCTCGGAGGATCGCAAAGGCAACGGGCTGAACCAGATCGCTTCGATCAAACACAATATGACCGCTGCCGCCATGGGGAAGGTCACCGCCAGGGGCTTCATCGACTCGTCGAAGGAATCGGACGTCGCCCAGAAACTGCGCCAGCAGATGACGGTGCGGTGTAGCTCCATCGAAAACCCGGTGCAGTCGCTGTCGGGTGGCAACCAGCAAAAGGTCGTGTTGGCGAAGTGGTGGTTCACCGACCCCGAGGTGCTGATCCTCGACGAACCGACACGAGGAATCGACGTCGGTGCGAAGTACGAAATCTATTCGCTGATCAACGACATGGCACAGCGCGGAAAAGCGGTGATCGTCGTGTCCTCTGAACTCGAAGAGATCCTCGGCATCTGCGACCGCATCTTCGTCATGGCGTACGGGCGAATCACCGGCGAGGTGCGCCGCGAGGACGCCACCCAGGAAAATCTCATGACTTTGATGACACGTGAACCCGAGATGGGAGTGGATGAATGACAGCCTCCAAACTCATGCCGCGATCGTTTGTGACGAATCTGCGTCAAAGCGGAATTTTCGTGGCGCTCCTCGCCATCGTCGCATTTTTCGCCGTGGTGTCGCCCTCGTTCCTCTCAGCGGGCAACATCACCAACATCGTGCTGCAGTACTCCTACATCCTCATCCTCGCCATGGGGATGCTGATGGTGATTGTGCTGGGGCAAATCGACCTCTCCGTCGGCTCTCTCGTGGCGGCAACAGGAGCGGTCGCCGGTGTCCTCGTCATCAAAATGGGCATGCCGTGGTGGGTCGGTGTCATCGCTGCGCTCGCCATGGGGGTCGCTGCCGGGGCGTGGCACGGATTCTGGGTTGCTTTCATCGGGATCCCCGGCTTCATCGTCACCCTCGCGGGGATGCTGCTGTTCCGCGGCTTGACCTACAAGATCCTCGACAACGTCTCGCTGTCGCCGTTCCCCTCGGAGTACTACACCATCGCCAACGGGTTCCTCAATGGGCTCCTTGGCGGCATGGGGTTTGACGTGTTCACGCTGGTGATCTTCGGTGCGGCGGTTGCCGTGTGGGCGGTGATGACGCTGCGCAACCGAGCTCACCGCATCGCCTACAACCAAGAGGTCGACCCGATCGCAGTCGCGATTGCGAAGATCGTTCTCGTTGCCGCCGTCACCATGTGGTTCGCGTGGAAACTGTCGATTTCGCGTGGCCTGCCGGTGATCCTTATTCTCCTCGCCGTCCTCGTCCTCGTCTACGGGATCGTCACCAAAGGCACCACCTTCGGGCGTTCGATCTACGCGATCGGCGGCAACAAGGAAGCGGCGCGCCTATCCGGCATCAACGTGCGGATGGTGTCCTTCTGGACATTCGTCAACATGGGGCTGCTGTGCGGCATCGCCGGCGTCGCCTTCTCGGCTCGCATGAACGGCGCTCAACCGGGTGCAGGCAACATGTTCGAGCTCGACGCAATCGCCGCCTGCTTCATCGGTGGTGCTTCCACCACCGGCGGTACCGGGCGGATCGCCGGCGCCCTCATCGGTGGGCTCATCATGGCGGTACTGTCCAACGGCATGCAGTTACTCGGTGCCGACACCGCAACACAGCAGATCGTCAAGGGGTTGGTGTTGCTCCTCGCGGTTGCCTTCGACGTGTGGAACCGCCGCCGCTCCTCGCAATCCGCGTAAAGCCAGTCTCGGGCTCCCCTGAGGCGCGACGGGGCATCAGGGGGGGCAAACGTGATGCCAGTGCAGATCAGTTGTTTGACTACGTTCGTTTGAGGTCTTCACAACTGATCCGCACTGGCATCATTCATGTGGCTCACCTGTGTGAATCAACCGGGTACCGGCATCGTCATATGCCAGGCACGTCCAGGATGGGTGTCACGCGGTGAAGGTGCGGGCGGTGGCGACGAAGCCACCGAGAAGTTCCGCCATCGCACGATAGAACACCGTGTCGGCGTGGGCAGTCATCGCCTCGCGAAGCTGCGGGGTGAACGCTGCCAGGTGGTGGGAGGTGAAGCGAGTAATCACCTTCGTGAGCTCAACGGTGTCGGCACGGGGATTCTCGGCAATCATACGGGCGAGGTGCGCGACAAAAGCGAGTTCGTAGCCCACGTGGTCATCCGGCTCGCGGTTGTACGCGGTGACTCGCAGCCCATATTCGGCGTACGCATCGCGCACGTCAAATGTCGAGATATCGAAGACGAGACCGTCGCGATCCACCCACGGTGATTCATACGGGCAGGCAAGAGATTTGCCCGCACCACCGAAAAGCCGCAGGTGGTCGCGCACGACGGCTTCGTGAGTGTCGGGGGTAGGGGCATCGCGCAGGAGTTTGAGCCCGCGGCTCGTCAGCGTCCCGGTGAGCGGCCACGCGTCGATCATCGCAGGGTCGAAGAACATCGCAAGCGCGTCCTCGCGAGGTGCGGCAAGGAACACCGCTGAGAGGATATCTCCGGCTGTGGCCAGCCGGAGGGCACGTTCGCTACGCATGTAACCCCTAGATTCCGACGCGGTTATTCAGACCGTAGAAGATGAAGCGGCCGATAATCTCCGACGCCGTGATGAGGACGTAGGAGGTCAGCGCAAGCATCCACAGCCGCTTGATCGACAGGGAGTGTGCGCCCGATCCTGCCACGTAGAACCCCATCACCGCAGCACCGATGAGGGTGAGGACGAGGCGGACGATGAACCATCCCATCGGGAAGGCGAATTCTGCGGGGTTCGGTGATGTGTCGCCACGCATTAATGACAGTGTGAGGACGATCAGTTGAGCAACCATGGCGACAATGACAACGATGCCGATGCCTTTGAGGACACGCTGCATCAGGGATGCGGTGTGTTCACGTATCGCCGGGGTTGAGGGCGCAGCGGAGCGGGTGACAAAACGGTCAATCGCTGGCCACTGCTGCGCGATCAGGGGGTAGGAAGTGAACGCCACAGCAATCGCGAGGCTACCCATCACGATCGCCGACAGGTAGAACTGGGCGAGAGTTGTCCAGTGGTTCCACGCCGGGACCGTGCGCAGCATGTAGACGCTGCCCATGACCCAGATGAAGGCAACACCAATCATCGCGGTGATGATCGCGATGATTTGGCGCACAGCGCTGGTGAACCATCGCAGCCACTGGGCGAGGGCGAAGGCGAAACCGGCGCCTGCGAACAGGATACCGAACACGATTTCACGCGACAGCCACGACGAATCGATATGGCGT
>JAEZVQ010000041.1 GCA_023420745.1 Actinomycetes bacterium | reverse complement strand
AACTACGACAACCCCGATGGTGAGCAAATCAGCTTGCAACTCGTGCGTTATTCACGCGACAACGACAATCCGCCACTGATCTACAACCCCGGTGGTCCCGGCGGATCCGCAGTGCAAAGTCTGCCGGGAATGGTGCGCGGCGTGTTCAGCGACCGGCTGCTGAGCAGCTACGACATCGTTGCCGTTGACCCGCGAGGGGTGGGGACATCGTCTCCGCTGAACTGTCGCAGCGCCGCAGAAATCGACCAGGACCGTTCGCAGCCCGCAATCCCCATTGACACGCCACCGAATGACATCATCAGCCAACTCCAAGAAGACAGCGCAGCCATGGGGAAGAAATGCCTCGCGGCCAACGAAGGGCTGACGACCTACATGGATACGGTGTCCGCCGCACGCGACCTCGACGTCATTCGTGCCGCACTGGGGCAAGACACCCTCAACTATTTTGGCTTCTCCTACGGGACATTCCTCGGCGCTACATACCTTGATATGTTCGGTAAGAACGCGGGGCGGTTCGTGCTCGACGGAGCCCTCGACCCGTCGATTGGAATCGAGGAAGTTGCCGCCGGACAAGCTGCCGGTTTCGAGGCGTCGCTGGGACACTGGATTGAAATGAACTTCGACGACCCCGAGTTCCCCTTCAATGTCGAGCGTGACGTCGACCGGTCGAAAGCCGCGTTGAAGCAGTGGGTCGACGGTTTGGATGCTGACCCGCTACCAACCTCGGATCCCAACCGCACGGTGGGCACGGCGGTTGCCTGGTCGGCGATCATGTCCCAGATGTATTCGCTGGTGAACTACACCAACGCCACCACCGCCGTGAAACTCGGCTACACGCTGCGAGACGGCTCGATGCTGCTCCAAATTGCCGACCTCTACGCTGACCGCGAGCCCGACGGCACGTACGCGACGAACGCTTCTGACGCGTTTACCGTAGTCAACGCGCTGGACTATCCATTGACGACAACCCCGGAGGAATGGGCTCGCGACGCGGAAAAACTCGTCAACGACTACCCCACGGTAGGGGAGAACTTCGCGTATTCGGCGGCAGCCGTCGCCGCATGGCCGGTGAAATCGCGTGCCACGCGCGAGGCGGTTCACGGCGAGGATGCCGGGCCAGTTCTCGTCATCGGTACCCATCATGATCCGGCAACACCCTACCCGTGGGCGCAGTCCCTGGCATCTCAGCTGAAGTCCGCGACCCTCGTATCCTGGAACGGGTGGGATCACTGTGCCTACCGTATCGGCGGATCCCAGTGTGTGGTGAGGATCGTGGACGATTACTTCATCAACGGCACGGTTCCTGAAGAAGGCGCAGCCTCTTCCTGTCCTGCGACGGAGTGAACGGGTGCGACGCTGAGTGCAGGTTATCTACTCTATGAAAATAAAAATGTCAAATCTGCTCTAGACACGCTGGCTGGTGGGCACTATTCTGACGCTGTGAGGTCGCCACTGTTGCGATGCGCAACCCGCCTCACGTGATCAAGGAGGACACCATGCCTCGTCATTTGTTCGTATGCGCGATGCTCATCGGACTGGGAGCGATGATTGCTATCCTTCCGCTGAGTATGTCCGCGGTGGCTGACAAATCGCCAAATGCCCGCGAAGTCTGGGGAACAGTCCATTACTGAGCGGAGGATTCGAGATGAAGAAGCACATGACACTAGGCTCCGCATTCGTGAGCGTGGGCGTGATCGCAGCCTGCACCTTTGCTGTCGCGGGGTGTTCGGCCAGTCAGGCGGATAGTGACGACTCGCGTCGCGGTGAGGCAACAGTTGCCGCATCCACTGACTCTGACGCGCGCCAACGCCTTCACTCCGACATCGCCGAGTTCAACGAGGAGTACCCCGAGGGCGTCACACCGCCAACGGTCGGTGACCTCGTCCCTGAACTCGGTAGCTACGACGTCGTTGAGGTCAACAAAGACGGCACCGTCATCGTTGAAGCCAACGACCCGTCAGCAGCATCGAACGGCGACAAATCCGCCGGTTCAGGTGCCGCCAGCGGTGACGACACGCGCGTGGTCATCGAGCCCGGCGACCTCGCCGTCCTCGCCGCCGTCGACTGGCAGTGCGCGTGGATGCGTGAATACCTCGACGCAGCCAACGCGAAGGACACCGACCGGATGGGTGCCGCCGAAACGGAACTCAAGAAGTTCCCCACCCTCGACGTCATCACCCGGTACAACCCCGAGCTTGCCCAGCAGCACAGCGATATCGTCGAGCCGATGCTGAGCGGCGATCTCGCCACCGGCACCACCTGGGTCAAGGACAACTGCAAGCCAGCACGCTGAGCTAACCCGCTGACCATTGAGTAGTGAGGGGCGAGTGCGCGACAATGACACCCATGAGTGTCACTGCCCGCACCCGCCCCTCCCTCATCTCGTCACGCGGCCAGCGCGACATCCGAGTCGTGGCAAGCCTGCGCATCCTCGTCGGGGTCGGCACCGCGATGGTGCTCATCGCTGCCGGTCACCTCATTGGCCACGTCATCAGCTACGGTCCCGGTGCCCTCGACCCGCGTCTTTTCGCCCTCGCCGCAGGAGGAATCATCCTCACCGCCGCCGCGAGTTTCGCTGAACTCTACTGGGGGGCAACCTCCGCGGTCGATGAAGAACGACGGCTGCGACGCCGGTTCCTCACCCACATCTTCACCACCGGACGCACCCCCGACGCTCGCGACGACGCCAAACGCGACGAAGGGTACGTGGCACTCCTCACCGACGCCCCCGAACGCATCGGTCACTATCGGCTCGGCTACTGGGGGTCGACGCTTGCCGCTCTCGCCACCCCGTTCCTCACCGTGGTCTATATGGGCGTTGCCATCGATTGGGTGATCGCCCTCATCATGCTGGTGATGTGCGCCGTCGTTCCCGTGTCGATCGGCGTGTTCCTCGCTTTCTTCCGCCGCACCTCCGCGCGTTCGCGCAGCCAGCGCACGCAGCTCGCGGCACGCTACCTCGACGCGATTCGCAACCTCGTCACCATCCGCCTCTTCGGTGCCGGTCAGCGCATCGAAGACGACCTGCGGGAGCGCGGCGAACACAACCGGCGTGCGATTATGCGTCTGCTCGCCGGCAACCAAATCGTCATTATCGTCCTCGACGGCGTGTTCTCGCTGTGCCTCATCTGCGCACTCGTGGCATTGTCGATGTGGCGATTCACCGGCGGCCATATCGGCATCGACGACGCCATCACCGCGACGCTACTCGGGCTGCTCCTCATTGAACCGCTTGCCCAAGTGTCCGGATTCTTCTACATCGGGATGGGGGGTAAAGCCTCGGAACGTGCCGCTCGTCGCGTCCTCGCCACCCCGGTGCGTCGATCGCGCAACACGGAAGCGACGGCGGGTAGTCGTCGCGAGGTCGGCGACACTACCGCGGTCGTCGTTTCGCTGACCGACGTGCGCCACGACTACGGGCGCGGCGAGGTGCTGCGCGGCATTACCGCCAATATTGAGCGCGGTCAGCGAATCGGCATTGTCGGTCGTTCAGGTGGTGGGAAAACGACGCTGATCTCCCTCATTGACGGCTCTCTCACTCCCACCGCCGGGGCGGTATCGGTCAGCGAGCACGCGGCAGTCGTGCGTCAACGCACCTGGCTGTTCACCGGCACCGTCGCCGACAACCTCCGGGTGGCTAACGCCGACGCCACTCACGAACAGATGTGGCATGCACTCGATGCCGCGCACCTCGGTGACGACGTGCGAGCCATGAGCGGTGGTCTGAACACCCACCTCGGTGAAAACGGTCGGTTGATGTCCGCCGGTCAGGCGCAGCGCCTGTCACTGGCACGAGCACTGCTGTCGGGGCGCCGTCTCATCATCCTTGACGAGCCGACCTCTCAGGTTGACCGCGAATCAGAACGCCAGATGATGGCGGCTATCGGTGGAATCGGGCGCGAGGTCACCCTCGTTCTCGTCACCCACCGCGCCGACATCCTCGACCTCGTTGACGAAGTCTGGCGCGTTGAGGACGGCACCATTGCCAGCTGGCACGCGCCACAGTCTCGCGCAGGTGAGGAGCACGTGCTCAGCGCCGACTCCGCGCCGCGCACCGAATTGACCGCGCACGCTGAACCCGAGCTGCAGCCGCAGGGTGAGACGAAAACGGAGCCGGCAGTGATGCCGGCGACCGGCAGCGACACGGTTACCGAGCCGACCACGCGCGAGCTGGTGCGGTGGCTGATGTCGATTACGCAACCGGTGCACCGCCCTCTCCTCGCCTCGACCGCGATGCGTATCATCCAAATGCTCCTCGACGTCGCGCTGTTCGCCACCGCCGGTGCGGCGATCACCGCCACCGGTATGTGGCTCGTCAAAGGCGGGGCGCCGGTCAATATTCCCCTCGTCCTCACTGTCCTCGTCGCCATCGCCGTGGCGAAAGCAGTGGGACGCTACCTCGAACAATTCCTCGGGCATTTCGTCGCCTTCAAAGCGTTGGAGTTGCTGCGCACCCACGTGTTCTCCACCCTGTGGCCCAAAGCCCCGGCGATTCTCAACCGCTCCCGCTCCGGCGACCTGCTGGCGAGTCTGACCCGCGACGTTGACCGCATTGAAGTGTTCTACGCCCACACCTTCGCGCCGATTGTCTCGGCATTCGTCGTCCCGGTGGTGACACTGGTGGCAATGGCGGGGGTGGCAAACGTTAAAGTCACGCTGATTCCCGGGCTGTGTCTGCTGCTCGCCCTTACTGTCGTCCCCGGATGGGGGTGGCGTCGCGCTCTCACCGCCACTGCACGCACGCTCGGTGTCCGCCGTGCGATCGCCCACCACGTCACCGACTCGGTGTACGGGCGTGAGGACGTCGTCGGCTACGGTTATGAGGATCGGCGCATTGCGGAACTCGACCGCCTCGGCGAGGAGGTCACCCGCTGCGCTCGCACACCGGCGCGGATCAACGCAACACGACGTGCCCTCGCCGCGACGCTAATGCTCCTTGCCTCCGTCAACGTCATTATCACCGGCGTCAACTCCGGTGTGCCCATCGTCGTCATTGCTGGGATTTGCGCCGGTATGCTCCGCCTTTTTGAAGCGCCGCGCGGCATTGAGGACGCGGTCGGCTACCTCGATCATTCGCTGGCGTCAGCACGCCGCCTTTACGACATTTCTCACGAGCCAATGCGGGTGAGTGACGGTGTTGAGGACACGCTCGCGCCCGCAGCCGCGTCGGTGACATGGGAGCACGTGAGCTACCGCTATCCGCAACGCGACAGCGCTGCTAGTGAGGCGATGCCCCTCGCGCTCGACGACGTGACCATTGAGGTTCCCGCGGGAGATCACGCGGTGATCGTGGGCGCATCGGGATCGGGGAAGACGACACTGATCCAGATGCTGCTGCGTTTCGACGACCCCGACCGTGGGCGTGTCCTCATCAGTGGCATCCCGGTCACCCGCTACACGTTGGATGCATTGCGCCACCGCGTCGCACTGGTGTCTCAACGCAGTGAACTCCTCGCGGCCACAGTGGCGGACAATCTGCGCCTCGCTAACCCCGACGCCACCGACGCGATGATGTGGCGAGTACTCGACATTGCGCAGCTCGGCGACGATATTCGTGCCATGCCCGACGGGCTGGACACGCGCGTCGGCACCGCGGGAACCGCACTGTCTGGTGGGCAAGCACAGCGACTGTGCCTCGCGCGAGCCCTGCTCACCGAACCGGCTGTGCTCATCCTCGACGAGTTCACCGCGCACGTCGACGACGCCCTCGACCAGGACATGCGACGCCACCTCCTCGACGCGCTCAACGACACGACGATTATCGAGATCACGCACCGCCGCCGTGTCGCCGACACGGCCGCACATCTCATCCGCATCGACCGGGGGCGAGTGGTGGAAGAACGCCGCCCCGCTACCGACTAAACGTGAGACGATAGCCCCATGCTTTACAGTGACCGCGACATCCGCAGCGCCATTGAGGACGGCACGATTGCCCTCGACCCGTGGGATCCGCAAATGATCCAACCGGCGTCGATTGACGTGCGACTCGACCGGTATTTCCGGCTATTCAACAACCACCGGTATTCGGTGATCGACCCGGCAGTCGATCAGCCGGAGCTTACCCGACTCGTCGACGCGGGCAGTGACGAGCCGTTCGTGCTCCACCCCGGCGAGTTCGTCCTCGGCTCCACCCTTGAGCGCGTCACCCTCGGCAACCGCATTGCCGCGCGTTTGGAAGGCAAATCGTCACTGGGGCGGCTCGGGCTGTTGACACACTCGACCGCCGGATTTATCGACCCTGGATTCTCCGGGCACGTCACTTTGGAGCTATCGAATACGGCGACCTTGCCAATCCTCCTTTACCCCGGAATGAAGATCGGACAGCTGTGCTTCTTCGCCCTCACTTCCGAAGCAGAAGCTCCCTACGGCAGTGGTGCAGCGGGGTCGCGCTACCAGGGGCAGCGCGGGCCGACTGCATCGAGGTCACATCTCGGGTTTCACCGCGTTGACGTTGCCGAGTCCCTCGACTGCACCTGCGACGCCCCTGACCTCGCTCAGCGGTAAACGGGCAACGGTGAGCCCCCGATGACATCAGCGCAGCCCCGTAGCCCTCGCCCCACGGGTGAGGCGAAACTCGTGCGACGCATCCCCGTGTCGGAGCGTCTCGCGGAACTCAACACCGCACCGAGCGCCACCACACCCGAAGCGCCCGACCTCACTGACGCGTCGAGTATTGGTCTCTTCCCCACCTTTAACGTCGCCAGCGAGGCGCTGACTGTCACTCAGGCGGGCGAGCTCGAAGCGGTGCGCCACGTGGCGGCGGTCGACCACGCGCTGCTGACATGGGATGACGCGGTGGCGATACCACTTGACCAGGCGATGGCACACCATCTTCTCGTCGTTGGCGATGACGTGGACGCGCGAGAACTCGAAGCGCTCGCCATGTCGGTGTGGGAAGACGCGGGGTGGATCGGACCCGGTGAACTGCGGCTGACCGGAGGAGCGCGACTCACCGGCCCGTGGAGGCTCACGACCGGCACCCGGCAGGCGCTGAAAACACCGGCGAATCTCATCCAAGCCTGGGTTGTCGAAGTTGACGAATCCCGAACGAATCCCGCGCCGGTTGAACTGCGTGCCACCAACCCGCTAACGGCCTGCTTCCCTGACGCGATGCCGGCAGGGGAGGAACTGCGAGTCGTCCACGGGTTGGAGCGAATCAGTCGTCGACTAGCTGGGGCGATCCGAATTCACGACTCCGGGATGACCCTCGAACCGGATGCAGATTCCGCCGTCACAATGACGGTCTATGCCGGGCGTTGGGTTGACGAATCTGACCTCATGCTGTTGCTGCGCCCCTATTTCCCCGACATCGTCGACGCGATCAACGCCGACCGGCTCGTCCCCATGACGTCATCGTCGCGAGCACGACGACGCGACGAACTCGCGCGCAGCATCACCATTCCTGCCGACGAGCGTGAACGAATCGCTCGCATTACCGCGCAAGCGGATCGCAAGGCACTCGCTGAGGGGTTCGTCGTGCGAGGCTATTCGCTACTCGCCTCGGTGGGCAATACCTCGCGCATTCACATCACTGTCGCGCCGGCGCAGCACATCCCGACGGCGCTGCGCTTTGAACTGTGGCCGGATGGGGCGCCAATCGAGTATGGCATCCGGTGGATTGCCCCCGAACACTACCGCGAGCGTCCGGCTCGCCCGAGCCGCGCGTTACGCCTGGAACGGCTGCGCGTCAAAGAGCAGATTGAGGACACAGCGGTGCGTATTGCGCGCTCAACCGGCGGTCACATTCTCGACGAAGACCAGTTCATCGTGTCACTGCGCCGACGTTGATCGTCGCACTGCGTCACGCATGAGGACAGCGACGTCGGCGATCTCCACATCGGAACTACTCGACCCGAGCATCTGGGAACAGAACGGGCAGGCGGTTGCGACCGTCGTCGCCCCCGTTGCACTTGCCTCATCCATGCGTGCCTGAGAAATCCGCACCCCGCGGGTTTCCTCCATCCAGGCACGCGCCCCACCTGCACCGCAACACATCGCGCGCTCACCGGAGCGTGGCATCTCCACGATCTCGGCGTCGGGAAGCGAGCCGAGGAGTTCACGCGGAGGAGTGAACACCCGGTTGTGGCGCCCGAGATAGCACGGGTCATGGTAGGTGATGCGCCGCGTCGGCTCTGTGTCGTTGGGAGTGGCGGCGTTGGGAGTGGTGGTGTTGGCAGTGGCGCTGGCGGTGTTCGCCGGGGCAAGTCGCAGCGCACCCTCGCGCACTAGCCGATTGAGCAGCTGCGTGTGGTGAACAACCTCGAATGTGCCGCCGAGCTGCGGGTATTCGTTGGCAATGGTGTTGAAACAGTGTGCGCAGGAGACGACGATTCGCGTCACCTTCGCCTCGTTGAGGGTGTCAATCGCTTGACGCGCGAGCATCTGGAACAGCAGTTCATTACCGGAGCGGCGCGCCGGGTCGCCGGTACAGCTCTCGGCATTGCCCAGCACCGCAAATCTCACGCCGGCAACGTGGAGAAGCTCGGCAATCGCTGCCGACGTCTTCTTCGCACGGTCATCGAAAGCGCCGGCACACCCGACCCAAAACACCCAGTCAACCTCGGACGCATCCTCGACGTCCTCGCCGATGACCAGGACATCGAAATCGAGATTCTTTGCCCAATCCATCCGCTTGCGCGGCGACTGGTTGTAGGGGTTGCCTTTCGTTTCCAACGATCGGAACGGTCGCGCGAGTTCACGGGGGAACGCGGATTCCATCAGCACCTGGTGGCGGCGCAGATTGAGGATGTGGTCGACGTGCTCGATATCCACCGGACACTGATCGACACACGCCCCGCAGGTGGTGCAGTCCCACAACGCGTCCTCGCTGACGACCTCGCCGACCAGTGGAGTCGAGGTCAGCGCCACCCCCGCGCTGCCGGTGTTGCCCGAGTCGCGCAGTGCCGCGAGGACGTCGCCGCTGTGGGCACGCTCTGGCCAGTCAGTATCGACGACAACAGGAGCCGAATCGGTGGTGTCGTCCCCTTCGCCACGCGAGGAAGAATCGTCAGCACGAGTATCGGGAGTTGCGCCGTTGCGCTCGCGGATCGACTCGGTGAGCTCCACCGCCGCGGCGTGGTCGCGAAGTGAGAGCATGAGCAGTTTCGGTGACAGTGGCTTGCCGGTGTTCCACGCTGGACACAGCTCCTGGCAGCGCCCGCATTCGGTACACGTCATGAAGTCGAGCCGTGCTTTCCACGACCAGTCGGCATCCGTGCCAACCCCGAGGACGGCATCGTCGTCGAGGTTCTCAACGTCGTCGTCAGAGGTGATCGGCGTGCCGTCAACGAGGAGCGGGGCAGCCGCGCCGAGTGCTTTGCGACCGGTGGGGTTGCGCCGTGCGTAAACCGAAACAATGGCGAGGAACCGGTGCCATGCCACGCCCATTGTCGTGTGGATGCCGACCACCATCATCCACAGCATCGACACGACAATCTTGACCATCGACACCACGGTGATGACGATGGTAATCCCGGAATCGGACATCGAGGTGAACATGCTGCCTATCCACGCGGTGAGCGGGAAATGCCACAGTGGGGGGAATGATTCCGCAGAGACCTCGGCAGCACGTGTGGCGAGGACATAGTCGGCGCCGCGAAGAAGGAGGACGCACAGCGCGACGGCAGTGATGACGAACTCGACGAAATAGGCTTGCCAGCGCGTCGACCCGAGGAAGCGAGAAATCCGCGTCGACGGTGCACCATCGCGAACCGGCACACCGGCGTCATCGTGCCCCACGGCTTCGTC
>JAEZVQ010000017.1 GCA_023420745.1 Actinomycetes bacterium | reverse complement strand
TCACTCCCTCGCTACCAGTTCGTGCAGCCCACGCTGATGATCGGAGTCCGCCGCGATGAAGAGGAGATGGAACAGCGGATTGAGCGTCGCACCCGTGCGATGTTTACCGCCGGTTTCCTCGACGAGGTGCGCGAGCTGCGCCGCCGCGGTCTCCAGCGCACAATCACGGCGATCAAAGCCACCGGATATGCCAGTGCCATTGCCGTCCTCGACGGAGAACTCCGCGAAGAACAAGCTATCGCTGCGGTCGCTGCCGACACGGTTAAGCTGACGAAACGACAGTGGAAGTGGTTTCGACGCGACCCGCGCATCAAGTGGATCGACGCCACCGGGATGGACGATGCCGCGCTCGTTGACCGGGCACGCCAGCTCGTCGACCGGGCGAGGGACACGACCGAATGACCGGTTGCGCCACCGCAGCGGCTATGCGCGGCGCACCCGGATGATGCGGTACCCCTTCTTTGACTGGATTTTGACCGCATCCCAGCCCTGCTCACACAGCCACGCGGTCATCGAATCAGCACCGAGATTCTTCGCGATGACGAACCATGCTTCCCCCTCGGGGGCGAGAACACCCAGCCAGCTGGTGAGCAGTTCGCGCAGCGCTGCTTTCCCGATACGTACCGGCGGGTTCGACCACACAAGGTCGACTCCACCTCCAGCAGCGACCAGTGCCTCAGCACGCGCCTTCGCATTTTCGGGCGACATCACCTCAACACTGCGGTATCCCAATGCTCGGGCATTGCGTTTGGTGAGATCTCGCGCCCGGGTATTGGGATCGACCGCCCACACCGTCGCCTCCGGGCTGAGGTGGGCGAGGGCAAGTGAAATCGGCCCCCATCCGCAGCCCACGTCAACGAAGGTGCCGCGCTCGGGCGGTGGCGGTGCGCAGTCGATGAGCACTTTGGTGCCGAGGTCGAGGCGGTGGGAGGAAAACACCTGGTCAGCAACCTCGACGTGAAAATCAATGCCGCGCACCCGATATTCCAGCGGTGTGCGCTCATTCGCTCGCGCTTCGTCAGTGTCGGAAAAATAGTGCGGATTCATGTCTTCAGCGTACGGGACACGCGAGCGACTTCCCACTAGGCGCCGCTGCGGGCCAGCTTGTGTGGGACAATAGTGGTGCCGTGGGCGAGGGAACAGCGGCGGGGAGAGGAGAGACACGATGAGCAGCGGTGAGCACTCACACACGCCAACGCATGATATTGACGAGCAGCGTGCTCAAGCGGTGGTCGAGCGCATTTCTCGTCGCGGGCTCGCCGTGGCGCAGCGAGCCGAGTCCTTGCGTTCCACTGCCGGACAGCGAGAAAACGATGCGGGTGCGATGGAGCGCGAAGCACGCCAAGCGACCCGTCGCGTCGAGTCCTTGTCGACTGAGCTCGAAGACGTCCAGGAAGTCGAATACCGGCAGATCCGGTTGGAACGTGTTGTCCTCGTCGGTATCTATGAGCATGACGTTCGCGACGCGGAAAACTCCCTCCACGAACTCGCGGCATTGGCGCAAACTGCGGGGTCGACGGTGCTTGACGGTGTCATCCAGCGGCGAGCGACCCCTGACCCGGCAACCTACCTCGGCGCGGGGAAAGCGAAGCAGCTCGCTGACCTCGTGCGTGACCTCGGTGCTGACACGGTGATTGTTGACGGCGATCTCGCACCGTCACAGCGTCGTGGACTTGAAGACGTCATCCAGGTCAAAGTCGTGGACCGTACTGCGCTGATCCTCGACATTTTCGCCCAACATGCGAAGTCACGTGAGGGCAAAGCGCAAGTTGAGCTTGCCCAGCTCGAATACCTGCTTCCGCGTCTGCGCGGCTGGGGTGAGTCGATGTCGCGCCAAGCGGGCGGTCGTGTCGCCGGTGGCGAGGGGATCGGTTCGCGCGGTCCGGGTGAGACGAAGATCGAACTCGACCGGCGGCGCATTCGCTCGCGGATGGCGAAGTTGCGACGCGAGATTGCCAATATGAAGAATGCGCGCGACACCCAGCGTGCGGCTCGTGGTGCACACCCTATTCCAGCGGTGGCGATTGCCGGCTACACCAACGCCGGCAAGTCGACTTTGCTCAACCAGCTCACCGGCGCGGGCGTGATGGTGGAAAACGCGCTGTTTGCGACCCTCGATCCCACGGTTCGCCAGTGTCACACACCCGACGGGCGCCTCTACACCATCGCTGACACCGTGGGGTTCGTCCGCCACTTGCCGACGCAGCTCGTCGAGGCGTTTCGATCGACCCTCGAAGAAATCGAACACGCCGACCTCATTGTTCACGTTGTTGACGCCGCTCATCCCGACCCTATCGGTCAGGTGCGTGCCGTCAACGATGTCCTCGACACCATCGACGGCACTCGTTCGATTCCGCAAATCATCGCACTCAACAAGTGCGACCTCGTCACCCCGACCGATCTCGCCATGCTGCGATCGCAGCTTCCGCGATCTGTCGCCGTGTCGGCACACACCGGCGCCGGGCTGGATGAGCTGCGCGACCTCATCGCCGAACTCCTGCCCCGTCCCGCTCGACGCGTCGACGTGGTCGTTCCCTACGCGCACGGTGAACTCGTCAACCGGGTATTCGACAACGGTGAGATCGAATTCCAGGAATACACCGAGACCGGCACGCACCTGGTTGCTCGCGTCGACGAGGCGCTCGCCTACGACCTCGAACAGGTCAGCGTTTCGCCCGCCCACACCGCGGTGAACGAGCGAGGCGATGACTGAGGTAACCGACGAGGGTGAACGCGACCGCGCGCTGCTTCGCCAGGTGATTGACGCCGCAGGAGGGCAGCACCGTCCCGGGCAAGACACGATGGTGCACGCGGTGGGTCACACGCTGCGCCACGGAGAAACACTGCTGATCCAAGCGGGAACAGGTACCGGGAAATCACTGGGATACCTGGTGCCGGCTATGCGGTTCGCCCGCGATCGTGAGGCACGTGTCGTCATCTCCACCGCCACGCTGGCGCTGCAGCGCCAGATCCTACTCAAAGATGCGCCCCAAGTCGCAGCAGAACTCGACGACGCCCCCGAGGTGGCGCTGCTCAAAGGCTGGTCGAACTATCTGTGCGTCAACAAGATCTACGGTGGCTATCCCGACGATGAGGCGCTGTTTTCTGCCGAGGATTTTCACGTGGGATCCGGTGGCGCGGGCGGCTCGAGCCGAGCGGCAACCAGTGTTGGGCGCGAAGTGGTGCGGTTGCGCGAATGGGCAGAACACACAGCAACCGGGGATCGTGACGACCTCGACGTCGGTGTCAGTGACGCGGCGTGGCAGCAGGTCAGTGTCGATACTCGCCGATGCCTGGGCGCGTCGTGTGAGTATCGCAGCGAGTGTTTTGCTGCGATGGCACGCGAGCGCGCCACTAGCGCCCAGGTGGTGGTGACGAATCACTCGATGCTCGGTATCCACGCCAGCGGCGCTAACCCGATTTGCGGGGAGTTCGATGCGCTGATTGTTGACGAGGCACACGACCTCGTCAAGACGGTGCGCAACCAGTCAGCGAAACGGTTGACACCGTCGGCGCTGGGGCGTCGCCTCGGTCGGGTAGAAAAACTCACCGGCGTTGATGTTGAGGGGTGCGTTGATGCCGCGGATGCGGTGGCGAAAGTGCTTGATACCGTCGACGACGGGCTGGTGACTGATCGCGGCGATGACCTCATTGCCGCAATGCACCATCTCGATGACAGGATTCGTCGCCTCGCCCGCGCGGTCAAGGACAGTGCGGCGGAGATGGCGGTGAAAACCCTCGCGGGGGCGATCGTGGTGGAGATCGCCGAGTTCTTCGACGCGTGGGATTGCGAGCCGGCGACGATGGTGACATGGGTGGCTCGCGCGGCATCGGATGACGTCGCCACCGTGTTTTGTGCGCCCCTCAATGTTTCTCGATCGATTGCCGACCAGCTGTTCGACGACACCGCCGTGGTGCTCACCTCGGCCACTCTCAGCGCCGGAGGGAGCTTTTCTCATATCGAATACGAAACCGGTGTCGGTTTGATTGAAAACAGCGCCGGCCAGCAGGTGCGTCGCCTCGACGTTGGCACCCCGATGAACCCGGCACGCCAAGGCATCCTCTACGTTGCTCGCGACCTTCCAGCGCCAACCCGTTCAGGGATCAGCGACGAACAACTCGAGCGTTTCGTCGAACTGGCGCGTGCCGCCGGTGGCGGTGTGCTCGGATTGTTTTCCTCACGTCGTGCCGCTGAGGACGGAGCCGAGGCTTTGCGTGCGGCGCTCGACGTCGAGGTGTTCGCCCAGGGCGAGGATACGGTAGCGAGCCTGGTGCGCAGCTTTCGTGAAGATCGCGATTCCTGTCTCGTTGGCACCTTGTCACTATGGCAGGGCATTGACGTGCGAGGCTCCTCATGCCGCCTCGTTGTCATCGACCGTATTCCGTTTCCTGTTCCCACCGACCCGGTGATCGAAGCGCGCAGTCGCGACGCCACTGCGCGCGGGCGCAACGCTTTCCACGACGTGTCGCTCAGCCACGCAGCGATCCTGATGAGCCAAGCTGCCGGACGTCTCCTTCGCGACGTTGACGACCGCGGCATGGTGGCGGTTCTCGATTCGCGGATGGCAACGAAAAGCTACGGAACCTATCTGCGTCGCACGATGCCGCCGCTGTGGCCAACCGAGGATACGGCGACCGCGCTGGCGAGCTTGACACGACTGCGTGTCAGTATCGAAGACAACGCGGGGTAGAGTCTGGTTGAATTGAGCGCAGCAACCGCATCGACCAAGGAGTACCCGTGACATCAACGACGGCTCGCCCGCTCTACCCGACACACGCCGGGGGACGCCCCTCAAAAATTGCGATTATCGGCGCCGGAGCGGTGGGTACCGCCGTTGCCTATGCCTGCGCCATGCGCGGCGATGCGCGAGACATCGCCCTGTACGACATCAATAAAGCGAAAGTCGAAGCCGAAGCCCTCGACATTGCTCACGGTATTCAGTTCACCCCGTGCGGGTCGGTTGAAGGTTCTGACGATATTGAGGTGATTCGAGGCGCCGACCTCGTCATCGTCACCGCCGGAGCTAAGCAGCGCCCCGGGCAGACGCGCCTCGACCTCGCTGAGTCAACGATCAAACTCATGCGCACGATCGTCCCCCAGATCTGTGAGGTCGCAGAAAGCGCCCTCCAGATGTACATCACCAACCCGGTCGACATCGTCACCTACGCGGCATTGAAATTCTCCGGGCTGCCCCGCAGCCAGGTCTTCGGTTCGGGAACCGTGCTCGACACCTCACGTCTGCGCTACCTCGTGTCACGACACACCGGGGTTGCGATCCAAAATATCCACGCCTACATTGCCGGCGAACACGGCGACTCGGAGGTAGCTTTGTGGTCGTCCGCGGAGATCGGCAACGTGCCGCTGCGCCACTGGGGACCGACACTCGACGGGCGTCTGTTCGACGCCGACCTGCGAGCTGAAATCGCTCAGGAGGTCGTCAACTCCGCCTACACCATTATTGACGGCAAGGGGGCGACCAACTACGCCATTGGTCTTGCCGCATCGAATATCGCCACCGCGGTATTGCGCGACGAAAACCGCGTGCTCACGGTGTCGTCACTGCTGGAGGACTGGAACGGTATTTCTGACGTGGTGATGGCGGCCCCGACCCTCGTTGACCGCAACGGTGCCGGGCGAGTCCTCGAACCCCCGTTGACCTTGCGCGAGCGCGACGGTCTGTCAGAGTCCGCACGCCGCCTTCGCGAAGTCGCTCGCGGGCTCGGGCTGTAAAACGCTCTCCGACACCGCTGCGTGCCCGTGATACGTACCGGTGTCGCGTGTTTCCACGCGATGTCGGTGCTGCAGCGATCCGGTTTTACACCGCACGAATGACGGTGACGACCTTGCCGAGGATTGTCGCCTCGTCACCGGGAATTGGAGCGTAGTTTTCGTTTCGCGGCAGCAGCCACACGTGCCCCTCGCTGTGGGACAGAACTTTGACGGTTGCCTCACCGTCAATCATGGCGGCAACGATTTCGCCGTCGATAGCGGTGGGCTGCTGGCGAATAATCACCACGTCGCCGTCGCAAATGGCGGCATCGACCATCGAATCCCCGCGCACTTCGAGGGCGAAGAGCTGACCGTTGCCGGTGAAACGCTGGGGAAGTCGGAAAATGTCGTCGACGTGCTGCTCAGCAGTGATGGGTGTACCCGCCGCAATGGTGCCGACGAGGGGCGCTTCGACAAGGTCGCCATCATTGAAATCTGAGACCGGGATTACCACCGGGGTGACCGAGTTCTCCAACCGGGGGTGCGAGGGGGAGTTCTCCGAGTGCGCCTCATCGGCGCCGTCGGTAGTGGTGTACGGCGCCGATGCCGTCAGCGGCTTGAGAATGTCGATGGCGCGCGGTCGCCCTTGAACTCGCGCAATGTAGCCCTTCTTCGTCAACACGCCGATCTGATGTTTCACGGACGACGGCGATTTCAACCCGATGAGTTCACCGAGCTCGCGAACGGAGGGCGCGTAGCCATTGGTCGCTACGTAGCGTTCGATGACAGCCATGAGATCACGCTGTCGTTCGGTGAGGTCCGAGCCAATCGTGTCGTCGATGTCATGCATGTCCATCTCACGCCTCCCTTACTCAACGTCATGCGATCGGGTATTGCCGTGGTTTTCACCGTTGAGTGTATCGGCTGACACGCTGAATTGGAACATGCGTTCGATTGTGTCTCGACATGCGCTGCGCGGCCGTGTATCGTACAAGTGTTCGACGAACAGTTGTTCGATTGAGAGCTGATGGTGCAGCGCTGAGTGATACGGCGCTGGGCGATCCAGCGCGACAGCCGGCAACACGATGGAAGGACGACACGATGAGCGCTTTGGAAGTTTTCCCGCAGACCCAGGGCTACCGTGCCGATTGCGGTGCGCACTGTGATGTGCAGGGGCGTAGCGCGGGCGCGATGGGCAAGAGCGCGATGGGTAAAGGGTCGATGGGATCGACTCGTCCTCGTCTACGTGTCATCACCGGCGGCGGGGTGCCCGCTGTAACGTCCGCCGGAGAGGTTCGCTATTTTTCCCCCAAGATCGCAGTGACCTCTCCGGCGGATACGCGACGCCGTCCGCGTGTGGAAAAAGACGCTGAAGGGGCGCGCGTGACGATGATTCGCCGTGCCACGTTGTCGTTCCTTGCCTTCGCCCTGGCGGTGACGATTGGCGGCGCACTCGGAGAAATCACTCGCGACGACGCCGGTGTCGATACGGCAACCACGGTGGTCTCCTCCCAGCGGTAGTCGATATGATCGAGG
>JAEZVQ010000203.1 GCA_023420745.1 Actinomycetes bacterium | reverse complement strand
AGTCAACCCGCTGGTCGCAGTCGAATCCGGCGACATTATTGCCCTCGACGGGAAAGTCTCCCTTGACGACAATGCGCTGATTCGCCACGAAGAAAACCGCGCCCTGAAAGACACCTCGAGCGAAGACGCCCTCGAAGTGGAAGCGAAGGAAGCAGGGCTGAACTACGTACGCCTCGAAGGTGAAGTCGGCATTATCGGCAACGGTGCAGGACTGGTGATGTCCACCCTCGACGTCGTCGCCTACGCCGGCGAGGAATACGGGGTGCGACCGGCGAACTTCCTCGACATCGGTGGCGGCGCTTCCGCAGAAGTGATGGCGAAGGGGCTGGAGATCATCCTCGGCGACACCCAGGTGCGCTCCTGCCTGGTCAACGTCTTCGGCGGCATCACGGCATGCGACCAGGTGGCGAAAGGGATCCTCGGAGCACTGGAAATTCTCGGCACCCAGGCGACGAAACCGATCGTCGTGCGCCTCGACGGCAACAAAGTCGAGGAAGGGCGTCGCATCCTCGAGGACGCGAACCACCCGCTCGTCACGATGATCGACACAATGGATGGCGCTGCCGCGAAAGCAGCGGAACTGGCGAAGGCCTGAGACGAAGGCGAGGAGAGACAACCATGGCTATTTTTCTCACTGCTGAGGATCGCGTCATCGTCCAGGGGATGACCGGCGCGGAAGGCACCAAGCACACCACCCGGATGCTCGCCGCCGGAACGACGATTGTCGGTGGCGTCAACCCGCGCAAAGCCGGGCAAGTGCAATCGTTCGACATCGTCCCCTACGGGCCGCTTGCCGACCAGGTTCGAGCCGGAACGCATGAGATTCCCGTATTCGGTACAGTCGCCGAAGCCAAGGCGAGCACCGGTGCTGACGTGTCGGTGATCTTCGTCCCTCCGCGTTTCACCAAAGACGCGGTGATTGAAGCCGTCGAAGCGAAGATGCGGTTGGTCGTCGTCATCACCGAAGGTGTCCCCGTGCAAGACGCTGTCGAATTCCGCCAGATCGCTGAAGACGCCGGCGTCCAGATCATCGGCCCGAACTGCCCGGGCATCATTAGCCCCGGACAGTCCAATGTCGGAATCACCCCGGCCGACATTACCGGCCGCGGCCCGATCGGGCTGGTGTCGAAGTCAGGAACACTGACCTACCAGATGATGTTCGAACTGCGAGACATCGGATTCACCACCTGCATCGGTATCGGTGGCGACCCGGTCATCGGCACCACGCATATCGACGCGCTCGCCGCATTTGAAGCCGATCCCGAAACTGAGCTGATCGTGATGATCGGCGAGATCGGCGGTGACGCCGAGGAACGTGCGGCGGCATACATCGCCGAGCACGTCACCAAACCGGTCGTCGGCTACGTCGCCGGCTTCACCGCGCCGGAAGGGAAGACGATGGGACACGCGGGTGCCATCGTGTCCGGCTCCTCGGGCACAGCTGCGGCGAAGAAAGCCGCACTCGAGGCGGTAGGAGTCAAGGTCGGCAAGACGCCGACCGAAACGGCGAACCTCGCTCGAGAACTCCTCGGACGCTGACAATCCGCCTGATATCCCCGGGTTTTTCGCACAGCGATTGACCTCGGGCACTGCGACACCACGGTGGGCACACCTACACTGAAGGGCGTGAAACGACTCGACACCCTTCACCGGACTAGTGCCCACCGTTGGTTTATCCGCCACGGTCTGCCGACATTCACCGGGAAACGAGTGCGCCTCCCGTTGTTATTCGCGCGGCTCGCACCATTTGCCACCTTTGTCGTCATCGCCCAAATCGCCACGCTGGTCACCTCAGCGCTGGTGGCTGCCCTGGTGCGATCTCCCGTATTTGCTGAGTACTCTGACGCTTTAGCCGCCACCACCGACACTCATGCGGCACTCGACATTGCCGAGCAGCGGGCTCTCGACACGGCCACTGAAATCGCGGCGCTCGCGACCCTGATTATTCCCCTCGTCGGCCTCATCGCCTCGGTGACACTCGCCTGGTGTGTGTCGCGAGCAGGGCAACGCGTGCGCGTCGGTGTGGGGATCACCGCGGCGGTGGTCTTCGTCGTTTCACCCCTACTGGCACGGGTTTTCGGGGATTTCACCGGCGTGTGGTCGTCGGCGCCAGAACGCATCCTCGCATGGATGGCGGTACGGATCATCATTGTCACGGTCGCGGTCATTGCCGTGCGCAGCGGTGTCGGGTCGGTGGCGACCTTCGGGTGGCGTCGCGCCCTCGCCCAGATTCGCGACATGGTGCCGCTGACAGCGAAAGCGTTACCGGTGACACTGTTGACCTTCCTTTTTGCGTTCTTCTCCGCTGAAACCTGGCAAGTTGCCTCGACGCTTACCCTGTGGGGTGTGTTCGCCGTGGTTGCCATCCTCGTCGCACTTGCCGCGATCCTCGTCGTCGCGACGACGGGGGAGCGCATCGACGAGCTCGTGCGTGAGGGCGTGCCTGTCCCGGTCATTGCGCGAGTGTCACGCGAGATCCTCACAGCAACTGCGGAGGATAGCGACGATGTTGGCGAGGAGAATCTGGACAGTCGTCACACGGATGGCGAGGTCGTGCACGTGCCGGTGACGCGCGCACAACGAGCCAACCTCATCGTCGTCCACGCCCTCGCACACCTGTGGCAAGCCGGGATGTTTGCCCTGATCGTCGGGGTATTCCTGGTGGGCTTTTGCATCGTGGCGATCCCCTCAGCGGTGGAAACGAAGTGGACAGAACTGATGCCCCACCTCATCACCGTCAACTCCGTCGTCCTGCCGGTATCCGTGGCCTACCTCAAGGTATCTGCGCTACTGGCCTCGGTGGCGGCACTGAGTTTTGCCGGAGCGACCGCCACCGACGATTTCTACGCGCGCCACTTACGAGACGAACTCAACCGTGAAGTGGAAGAAGCCCTCGCCGCATCGAGCCTCACTCCCCGTAACGTATGATGACCAAGGTCCCATATCGGGAATGGGGTTTCATCGCGAAAGGCAAGCACCACTGTGGCACGACAGCGGGGGCGGACGCTCCAGTTTTCAAACTTTTCTGACGCGACGGGTAGTGAGATTTTTGATCTCACCATCATGATGGTGGCTGTCGCGACCCTGGGGCTGACAGCCGGGCAACTTGGGATCCTCAACGCTTTGGGAACCGTTTCTTTTCTTCTCCTAGCTGTACCGCTCGGCGCAGTCGTTGACCATGTCGGCCCGTGGCGAATTCTGCTGCTGTCGCTCACGTGTAAGACTTTTCTCATTGCGCTGGGAACCGCTCTCTACCTGACGGGGCACCTCACTCCAGTTGCCGTCATGGTTCTGGTCACGCTGTTCGGCATTGTGGTCGTCGCAACCGAGAACTCCCAAGTCTCGATCGTTCCACTGATTATGGGCGACAACGATGATGCGGCGGGCATCGTCAGCCTCATGTCATCGGCAGATCGCCTGGCGAGAATTGCCGCACCCGCCGTTGTTGGCCTTCTCGTGGCACGAGGGCATGCGCTGATCGCTCTCGTCATCGCTATTGGCATGCTCACCGTCGCCGTGTTGACGGCACTCTTACTCCGCCCTGACCGTCCGACGATTGACAGCAGCGAGACAAGTTCCGAGGGGGATGGTTCTTCTTCAGACAGCGAGACGGCTGAGGTAGCTTCAGGTACGAAGTTTGCGCGGTTGCGCCACCAGCTCACCCATGGTTTTCATGTCATCTGGGAAAACAAGGTGCTTCGCGCGGTGGTACTCCTCGTCACCGCTGGCAATATGGGACTTGCCATCAGTGACTCAACGCTGTCGATCCTGATCTTGCGTGAGTTAGCTCTCGGGCCGGCTTTTTTTGGAATGCTCGGAACGATTGCAGCGGTGTCCGGTCTGGTCGGCGCGGCAATTGCCCCGAAGATCACCAAAACTTCCGCGCTGTGGAACATCTTCCTCGTCAGCTCGAGTGTTCAGTTCGTCCTGGCACTGTTGCCGCTGGTCGCCCTGATGTTTCCCGCTACAGCACGACCACTCTTCATTGTTTTCGATGCACTGTGGGGGCTGAGTATGACGCTATCGAACATTTCGGGCGGCGCCTACACTGTCGCGGCCGTCAACAGTGAGTCACTCGGACGCACAACCGCGGCCTATCGGACAGTGACTATGGGATCCGTCCCCGTGGCTGCAATCCTCGGCGGTTTTCTGGCTGACACCTGTGGTCTGATCGTTCCGCTCATCATTTGGCCCGCCATGCTCGGTGTCGCGACCCTGGTCTTCTTCCTCGGAACCGTCGGTCGTCAAGTCAAGGACGAGGCGAGGTGACTCCACGCCGTATGATCGAATGAGTCCCGACCATTGACCTGCGCTGTGAGGAGCAACCCCGATGCCGACATCACCGGAGACGACACCGGCTCAAAGCCGCGCGTTGGTGGATGCTCACGCCCCGCGTGAGAGCGCGCCGCGCCACGACAGTGCGGCTCCCGACGATATTCCCGACATCCGCGGGCATGGAGTTGTCCAAATTCCGCGACGGCGAACCGGGATTGACCTCGCACCCTCGGTCATCGGTGGCGCCATCGTCTCAGCATTCGCCGGATGGATCCTCATCGTGTCGGTTGCGATGATCGGCTTCCTCGCAACCTCAGGCAATCAATGGATGCTCGACACCGACTGGAATGCGGCGATGCGGCTGGGTTCTGACGCCTGGGCACTGAGCTACCTCGTGCCACTGAGCGCCACTCACGTCACCGTGAGTCTCGCTCCGCTGGGGATGACCCTGATCCACGTGGTATTCGCTGTCCTCGCGCTGCGCATATCCGGTCGTCGCGACTGGGCGAGCACCATCATCTTCCCCGTGGTTTACGGGCTTACCGTACTCGTCCTCTCAGCCGCGAGTCACGGGGTGTCGAACCCCTTGATGACGGGGATTGCTGCGCTCGTCCTCAGTGCGGTCGCGACCGCGTGGCACCTGTGGCACGGTGGCGATCTCGGTCGTTGGGTTGACCGATATCCGACCTATCGTCGCGGGACTGCTGACGGTGGATGGGTGTTTCTCGCGTGCCTCGGTGTCGGCGTCATCGTCACCGTGGTGGGACTGATTCGCGGGCTATCCCAGGTGCTCGAAGTGCAACACCTGCTCAACGCCTCGACTATTGACCTGGTGGTGGTGTGGCTGGCGCAGTTGACTTACCTTCCCGTTGTTGCCGCCTGCGCGCTGGCGTGGCTGGCCGGGCCGGGTTTCTTTACCGCCACTGACGCGCTTCACACGCCGCTGTCCGCGCCGGCGAGTGCGATTCCCGCGATCCCTGTTTTCGCGATCGCACCGACCACCGCAATCGGGCGGTGGGTGATTGTCATCCCCATCATCGTGGGGTGTGTGGTCGGGGCGGTTCTCGCGTGGCGTACCCGGTGCGCCCCGTGGCGAGACGTGTGCGAGCGCATGCTCACGATGGTGGTTGTCCTCGCGCTCGCCGTGACAGCTCTGATGTGGGGTGCTACCGGGAGTATGGGGAACCAGCGACTGGTCGGTGTCGGCCCGAATTGGTATCCGGCGGCACTTGCGTTGACTGCCGAGATTGTTATCCCGATGCTCCTCATTGTGGTGCTCGCCCACGAACGTGCCGTCGATCTCTATCGAAACGGGTGGCAGCGACTGCGTGCCGTGCGCGAAGGTCACTCAGCCGCGGAGCACGATAGCACTGCGGAGCAAGAGAATGCCGCGGAGCAAGGCAATACCGCGGAGCAGGAGAATACTGCGGAGCAAGGCGATACCGCGGAGCAGGGTGGCACTGCGGAGCAAGAGAATGTCGCGGAGCCGGGGAGCGAAGTTGGCGAGGAAGCTGATCTCGATACGGTTCGCACTGAAGACGTTGGCACCGAGAAGGTCAATGCTGGCGACGTTGACGTCGAAGATGATCCCGCTCCGACAGGTGAGACAGCCGAGGACGAGGGACTCGACCAGCCATAAACTGACAGTGGTCGTAACTGGCGAGGGTGGGGCACCACCGGGGAGCGACCAGCGCTGGCCGTTGACGCCGCCCGCCTGGGTGTCGCGGGGATGATTTCGTACTCAATGACCGTCCCCGACACGCATGGAGGTAGAGATTCCATGTCCGCAGCCAACACCGCGACCCGCCGCCCGATCACCCGCGCGCTAATTTCTGTGTTCGACAAAACCGGCATTGACATCCTCGCCCGCGCACTCGCCGACCACGGTGTCGAGATCGTGTCAACCGGTTCCACGGCTCGAACCATTGAAGACGCGGGCGTTCGAGTCACGCACGTCGAAGAGCTCACCGGCTTCCCCGAATGCCTCGACGGGCGAGTGAAAACCCTCCACCCGCGCGTTCACGCCGGCATCCTCGCTGATCAAACTCGCCCCGAACACGTCCGCGAACTTGCGCAACTCAACATCGCTGCCTTCGACCTCGTCGTCGTCAACCTCTATCCGTTCGCCGACACTGTGGCATCCGGGGCGAGCGAGGCGCAATGCGTGGAGCAGATCGATATTGGTGGACCGTCGATGGTGCGTGCCGCAGCGAAGAACCACCGCAGCGTCGCGGTTGTCGTCAACGCCGAACGCTACCCGCAGATCGTCGCGGCGCTCGGTGAAGGGGGGATGAGTGACGACGAGCGTCTCGAACTTGCCGCCGAAGCCTTCGCTCATACGGCGAGTTACGATGCGGCGGTCGCGTCGTGGTTTGCCCAGTGCCTCGCCGGCGACGACCTCCCCGGTTTCCTCGCCGGCACGTGGCGGCGAACCGATTCCTTGCGCTACGGAGAAAACCCGCATCAGCGCGGCGCGATCTACGTCGCCAAGAGTGGGGGGCTGTCGGATGATGGCGCGAGGGGGCTGGCCGGGGCGCGCCAGCTGCACGGCAAAGCAATGAGTTTCAATAACTACACCGATACCGACGCGGCCATTCGTGCGGCGTGGGATCACGACCAGCCGTGTGTGGCCATCATCAAGCACGCCAATCCCTGCGGGATTGCGGTGGCCGACACCGTCGCAGCCGCGCATCGAGCGGCTCACGCATGCGACCCGGTGTCGGCATTCGGTGGGGTCATCGCCTGTAACCGGGAGGTGAGCATCGAACTTGCCGAACAGATCACCCCGATCTTTACCGAGGTTGTTGCCGCACCGAGTTTCGCACCGGGCGCGCTGGAAATCCTCGCGAGGAAGAAGAACCTGCGCGTTCTCGAAATCGACGCCCCGCAACGGCACGGCATCGAATACAAGCCGATCAGCGGCGGGATCGTGGTTCACGACCGCGATGCCATTGATGCTGACGGGGACGACCCGGCGCAGTGGCAGTTGGTGGCGGGGAATCCGGCGGATGCTGAGACGATGCGTGACCTCGTGTTCGCCTGGCGGTGCGTGCGAGCGGTGCGGTCGAATGCCATCCTGCTGGCGAAGAATGGCGCTTCCGTCGGGGTTGGAATGGGGCAGGTCAATCGAGTGGACTCCTGTGCTCTCGCCGTCGAGCGCGCCAATACGCTGGGCGAGCGCCACACCGGTGACGCGGCGAGCGATCGAGGTGAGGAGGCTGCACCTCCCCGGCGCGCTGATGGTGCTGTCGCCGCCTCCGATGCATTCTTCCCCTTCAGTGACGGGGTGAAGATTCTCGCCGACGCCGGTGTGCGAGCGATCGTCCAGCCCGGCGGGTCAATTCGTGACGCCGAGGCGATTGCCGCTGCCGACGCCGCAGGAATCACCATGTACCTCACCGGCACACGGCATTTCTCGCACTAGAATCGAGCGCGTGAAGACCCGCCGCCGCAACGTCATCGTGGCACTGTGCGCGATGATTGCTGCCCTCGTCGCCATCCTCGCTGTCCCCGTGCTGTGGCGGGTGGATGTCGCACTGTGGATGCTGGTGGGGCTTCTCGTCGCCGCGGTCGTGGTTCGTGCCACCACCCGCGTCGGACAGGTCTTCGCTGTGCGATCCCTTGCCGTCGACCTCGCGATTCTCGCCATCCTCATTGTCGGCATCGCCGCGTGTATCCCAATCGCCACGCTACCCTCGCCCGTCTAGTGCTGACCCGTTGACGTATTCGCCAAAACGTGACGTCAGTCGCGATAATGGGGGAGGACGCGTCGTCGCACGAGGAGGAACGCCATGTCGGATACGACCGCGAATGACAGTATCAAGATCGGCGTGTTGACGTCCGGTGGCGACGCCCAGGGAATGAACGCTGCGGTGCGTGCTGTCGTGCGTGCGGGGATCGCGATGGGGGCGCGAGCCTACGCGATTATGGAAGGCTGGCAGGGCGCGGTTGACGGTGGCGAGCGGATTCGCGAAATGCAGTGGTCGGATGTGTCGTCGATTCTCAACGAGGGCGGCACCATTATTGGCACTGCACGGTCGCAGGATTTTCGCGAAAAAGAAGGGCGAATTCGTGCGTGCCGGAACCTTCTCGAACACGGCATTGACCGGCTGTGCGTCATCGGTGGCGACGGGTCACTGACCGGGACGAACGAGTTTAAGAACGAATGGCCCGAACTCGTGTCGATTCTGCGCGAGCGCGGAGAGATCAGTGCCGAGGTGGCTCAGGCTCACCCGCACCTGGTCATTGTCGGTCTGGTTGGCTCGATCGACAACGATCTCGTCGGCACTGACATGACTATCGGCGCAGACTCAGCGCTGACCAGGATTGTCGATGCGATTGACGACATCTCGTCCACCGCCGCCTCACATCAGCGCACCTTTGTCGTCGAGGTGATGGGACGCCACTGCGGCTACTTGCCGCTGATGTCCGCGGTAGCCGGTGGTGCCGACTACGTGTTTACTCCCGAGAACCCGCCAGAACCCGGCTGGGAAGACGACATGGTGGAGAAGCTGCGGCTGGGACGGCGAGCCGGTCGTCGCGAATCGATTGTCGTCGTTGCCGAGGGTGCCATTGATGCTGACGGGCGTTCGATTAGCTCCCAGCAGGTCGCCGACGCCATCGCCGAACGTTTTGGCGAGGCTCCGCGCATCACCATCCTCGGTCACGTCCAGCGTGGCGGCACCCCCTCCGCCTATGACCGGTGGATGTCGACGCTGCTCGGCTACGGTGCCGCCCAGGAGCTCCTCAGTGCCGACCCGGCTGCGCCGGCGAATATTATTGGCGTGCGCAACAACCGGTTGACCCGCATCCCCCTCGTCGAAGCTGTCGCCGCCACCCGCAACGTCGCACACCTCATCGGCAAAAAGAACTTCCGCGCAGCCATCGACTCGCGTGGACACTCTTTCGCTGAAATGATGCGGATTAACCACATTATTTCCGTCCCCCCGGAAGCGGTCGATCACGGGGTTCCTGACGGGGCGAAACGGGTGGCCATCCTCCACGCCGGCGGGTTAGCTCCGGGCATGAACACTGCGGCGCGTGCCGCCGTGCGCATCGGGTTGGATGCCGGGCTGCAAATGCTCGGCGTCAACGGGTCATTCGCCGGTCTCGTCGACGGTCGTGTCAGTGAACTCAGCTGGTCCGACGTCGAAGGTTGGGCGTTCAAGGGCGGCGCGGAACTCGGGACGCGACGCCACGTACCCCACGTCGAGGAGTTCTACGCTATCGGACGCGCCATCGAAAACCATCGTATTGACGCGCTCCTCGTCATCGGTGGGCTCAACGCCTACCTCGCTGTTCATCGGATGGTCACGGAACGTGACCGCTACCCCGCATTCAACATTCCGATGATGCTCGTGCCCGCCACCATTGACAACAACCTGCCCGGTTCTGAGCTATCAATTGGCGCCGACACGGCACTGAATAACGCGGTGTGGGCGCTCGATCGGATCAAAGAGTCAGCTGCCGCGTCGAAACGCTGCTTTGTTGCCGACGCGATGGGACGCAAATGCGGCTACCTCGCCCTGATGTCGGCGATGGCATCCGGAGCAGAAAAGGTCTACCTCAACGAACGCCCGACGAACCTCGCCGAAATCTCTCACGATGCGCAGGCCATGAAGTCGAGTTTCGCCACCGGGCGCCGTCTCTTCCTCGTGGTGCGCAACGAGGAGGCGCACGACACCTACAATCGTGAGTTCCTCGCGCGGGTTTTCGAGTCGGAAGGGCACGGGCTGTTCGACGTGCGCCACTCCGCGCTGGGCTACCTCCAGCAGGGCGGCGCACCATCACCCTTCGACCGCATCCTCGCCACCCGGCTGGTGTATTCGGCGTTGATGGAACTGCGCGACACGCTCGACAACGGGCGGCATGACGCCCGCTACATCGGGATGAAGAGTGCTCGTGTGGAAACACAGCCGGTTGAGCGCATGATGGATCACCTCGACGTTGAGCATCGCCGCCCTTTCGAACAGTGGTGGCTCTCCCTCTACCCGGTCATCCCCGTGGTGTCGATGCCGGGGCGAGAACGCGAACCCCAGCGCATCCCGATTGACGACCCCGAATCCGTCACCCGATTTTGACAAGAAAGGACACCTTCGATGACCGTTGACCCGACGACGACATCTGCGTGGCGGCAGCTGAGTGACCTCGCGCGCGACTTCACCCCGGATCTGCGCGGATGGTTCGCCACCGATCCCGGTCGCGTCGAACGCTACACGCGCCGCGCCGGTGACCTCTACGTCGACATGTCGAAGAACCTCATGAGTGACGAGGTGCGCGATGCGTTGATCGCCCTCGCCGACGAAATCGGGCTTGCCGAGCAGCGCGAGGCGATGCTGCGTGGCGATCACATTAACGTCACCGAAGACCGTGCGGTGCTGCACACTGCGCTACGCCAGCCGCGCGGTGCCTGCGTCGAGGTCGACGGGCACAACGTCGTCGATGATGTTCATGCTGAGCTTGACCGCATGTATGCCTTCGCGCAGACCGTGCGTGAGGGGGAATGGCGCGGTTTCACCGGGAAGCCGATCGACACCATCGTCAGCATTGGTATCGGCGGCTCCGACCTCGGTCCGGTGATGGTCGCGGAAGCACTCAAACCCTACGTGCGCGACGAACTGACACTGCGCTACGTGTCGAATATCGACCCCACCGATGTCGGCGAAAAGACGAAAGATCTCGACCCGGAAACGACACTATTTATCGTCGTGTCAAAGACCTTTACCACCCTGGAAACGCTGACGAATGCGCGTGCCGCACGCCAGTGGTTCCTCGATGCGCTCGGCGCGCGCGTCACACTCGACGCCGAAGCGGAGGCGCGAGCCATCGCGGCACACTTCGTTGCCGTTTCGACAGCGCTAGACAAGGTCGAGCAGTTCGGCATCGACCCGGCGAATGCGTTTGGATTCTGGAACTGGGTGGGCGGTCGCTACTCCGTCGATTCCGCTGTCGGGCTGTCGCTGATTATCGCTATCGGTCCGGAAAACTTCAGGGAGTTCCTCGCCGGGTTCCACGACATCGATACCCATTTCGCCACCGCTGAGTGGGTGGATAACGTCCCGGCGATGATGGGGCTGCTCAACGTGTGGTACACGAATTTCCTCGGCGCACACACCCACGCGGTGCTGCCGTATGCGCAGTACCTCCACCGATTCCCCGCCTACCTCCAGCAGTTGACGATGGAATCGAATGGCAAGCGCGTGCGCGCGGACGGCACACCCGTCACCTACCACACCGGTGAAGTGTTCTGGGGCGAGCCTGGGACGAACGGGCAACACGCTTTCTACCAGCTCATCCACCAGGGTACCCGCCTCGTCCCCTCCGACTTCATCGCCTTCGCCGACCCGACTTGGGTGCCGAGCGGCAGTGGCGACGACATGCACGACCTGTTCCTCGGTAACTTCTTCGCTCAGACCCGCGCCCTCGCCTTCGGCAAGACCGAAGACGAGGTTCGCGCGGAAGGCACCCCCGAACACCTCGTGTCTGCACGGGTATTTGAAGGAAATAAGCCGACGACCTCGATCATGGCGGCTGCCCTGACCCCGCGAGTTCTCGGTCAGCTCATCGCCCTCTACGAACACATCACCTTCGTTCAAGGTGCCGTGTGGGGGATCGACTCCTTCGACCAGTGGGGTGTGGAACTTGGCAAGCAGCTGGCGAAGGAACTGACCCCGGCGGTGGCGGGCGATCGCGAGGTTGCCGGTACGCAAGACGCCTCCACCCAGGCACTGCTGCGCTTCTACTGGGATCATCGCAGCGTTGAGCGTCGCGGCTGAGCGTTGTGAGGACTACCATAGAAGGCGACGTGCGACGCGACACGTCAGCGTCGCATCACCGTTGCTCACACCGCTGTTAAGGAGAACACCACATGAGTGAAGCACGTATCGTCACCGTGACGGGCGCCGCCGGCAATATCGGCTACGCGCTGCTGTTCCGCATCGCTTCCGGTCAGGTTTTCGGCCCGGACGTCCCCGTCAAGCTCAACCTGCTGGAAATCACTCCGGCACTCAAGGCTGCTGAGGGCACCGCGATGGAGCTCGACGACTGCGCCTTCCCGCTGCTCAAGGGCATCGACATCTACGACGACGCCACCCAGGCGTTCTCCGGCACCAATGCGGCGTTCCTCGTCGGTGCTCGTCCGCGTACCAAGGGAATGGAACGTGCCGACCTGCTCGAAGCCAACGGCGGCATCTTCGGCCCGCAAGGCAAAGCCATTAACGAGGGTGCCGCGGATGACGTCCGCGTCCTCGTCGTGGGCAACCCGGCGAACACCAATGCGCTGATCGCTGCCGCTGCGGCTCCCGACGTTCCCGCGTCGCGCTTCACCGCGATGATGCGTCTCGACCACAACCGTGCGATGTCGCAGCTGGCGCACAAGACCGGCGCTGACGTGTGCGACATCAAGGACGTTGTGGTGTGGGGTAACCACTCGGCCGACCAGCACCCCGATGTCTCCTACGCGACGGTCGCCGGCAAGCCGGCACTCGACCTCGTTGACGACGAGTGGCTGAACTCCTACTTCGTTCCCACTGTGGCCAAGCGTGGCGCGGCGATTATCGAGGCGCGCGGCGCATCCTCCGCAGCCTCCGCAGCCGGAGCGGCGATCGACCACATGCGCGACTGGGTTCAGGGCACGCCGGCTGGCGAATGGGTTACCGCTGGTGTCGTCTCCGATGGTTCCTACGGTGTCCCTGAAGGTCTCGTCTTCGGTCTGCCCTGCACCTCGAATGGTGGGGAATGGGAGGTCGTCAAGGGTCTCGAGATCTCCGACGCCACCCGCGCGGGTATCGAACGCAACGTCAAAGCGCTGGAAGAAGAACGCGCCGCGGTGCGTGAGCTCGGCTTCGTCAAGTGAGTCGACTCGGCTAACTGCCACACGCGCTGCTCCCCAGCTGGTTCATACCAGTTGGGGAGCTTTGTGTACGGGACGCCATCACGGTGAATGTCTGCGAGCGAGGTGATGAGCGAGTGCTGGTCGAGTGCTGCGATGATGTGCAGTACGAGCGGGCCGTGGTGGAAAAATGCGCGGTAAACGTTGGAATTGTCGGTGGTTATCAAACTGAAACCCGAGGGGTGAGGTTTGTGACGGCGTTCGCCTCACGTTGGCGCTCTTGATGTGGCATGATCGTGAGCCAGACCAAGGTGGTCTATACAGTCGTCCTAATGGACAATGACGTGACCGTAAAGGAGAGACGACTATGCGTCGTGTAATTGCCGGGTTGGCGGGCATTGCTGCCCTCAGCCTCATGCTTACCGCCTGTGGTGGCGGCACCACCACTTCCGACACGCCGTCGGATGGGGGTTCGTCCTCGGCGTCGGCGCCATGGGAA
>JAEZVQ010000201.1 GCA_023420745.1 Actinomycetes bacterium | reverse complement strand
ATATGGCGTAGCGCGTTTGGCGCGTTGAGCGGGGTGCCGAGGTGGAACATCGACGCGGCAAGCCCGGCAACCATAATCGGACCGAGAGCGTAGACAGCCGCATCACTCGTGCGCTCAATCACCGCGGTGGAGTAGCGTCGCCGCCCCGCAGTATTGATGACACCGAGGGTGAGGAACGCGCCGACAGCCATCTGCGCGAGGATCGTGAACAGGGTGAGAGGCCATTCGTGGACGTTCATGATGTCAGATTTCCTCTCGGTTCATGATCTGCCCGGTGGGGTTGTGCCACGGCTGGGCGTCTCGGTGTGGTGTGATCACGAGGTTGGGGTTGGTGATCGTCGGGTCGGGCAAAGGTGCAGTGTCGTTCGTGGTGCCGTACTTTTCACGCAGCTCGTCGATGGGACCCCAATCGAGAGCACGCGAGGGACAGGCCGCAACACAGGCAGGATCGAGCCCTTCACTGCGGTAGTCAGCGCACAGATCGCACTTCGTCATATGCCCGAGCTCGGGGTTGAACTGCGGTGCGGAGTACGGGCACGCCCATTCGCAATAGCGACAGCCAACACACTTGTGCGGGTCGACGCTGACGACACCGTCCTCATCTTGGTGCATCGCCGTTGTGGGGCACACCTGGACGCAGATTGGGTTGTCACAGTGGTTGCACGAGATCGACGTGTAGTACGAGAAGACCTTAGGGGCAAAAGTGTCAGTATCGACGCTCCAGGATCCTCCGGTGTATTCCACGACGCGACGCCAGTTGATCCCGATCGGTGTGTCGTGTTTGTCTTTGCACGCGATCTGACATGCTTTGCATCCGTTGCACAGAGTTTGGTTGAAGTAGAAGCCAAGTTTGCTGCTCATGATGTCTTAGCGCTTTCTAGTTAGGCGCGTTTTGCGTCGACGAGTGTGGTGTGCTGGGCATTACCTTTGGCAAGGGGCGAGGGGTGCCAGCTCGTGAGTGTATTGACCGACCCTCCGGTGTCGACACCATCGGCGTCGGGCGTGTACCAGGCGCCTTGGGGGACGGAAATAACTCCGGGGGCGATGCGGTGAGTGACGCGTGCTTGCGTGCGGATGCGTCCGCGGTCGTTGAAGATCTCGATCGTATCCCCGTTTTCGATGCCGCGTTGATGGGCGTCGAGGGGGTTGATCCATGCCATTTGCGGGTGCGCATCGTCGCGGAGCCAGTCGACGTTGCCGTAGGAGGAGTGCGTGCGGCCTTTGTAGTGGTGGCCGATGCATTGCAGGGGGTAGGTGGCTCCTGCTGTTCTGGCGTCTTCTTGTCCTTCCCAGGTTTCGACGTATTCGGGTAGGGCGGTGAGTTTGTCGCCTTTGGTGCCGTCGAATTCCCATTCGGTAGCCATCTGCGCGAGCTGTTGGGAGTAAATCTCGATCTTTCCCGACGGGGTCGGCAGTGGGTTCGCAATCGGATCCTCACGAAAATCCGCCAACGGAACAACCGATTCACCGGTCTTCTTCCAAATCCCCATCTCTTTGAGGGCGTCATATTCCGGCAGTTCCGGAATCGCCTGACGAGACTGGTCAATGGTGTAGCGGCACCAATCTTCCTGGGTGCGTCCTTCGGTAAACTTCTCTTCCACTCCGAGGCGGCGCGCCAGCTCGGTACACACCCAGTAGATCGACTTGCAGTCATACAGCGGCTCAATCGCCTTCGACGCGACGATGGTGTAGCCGAGATTGCCCGAGGATCCCTCTTGGATCACGTCTTCTTGCTCGGCGGTCGACAAATCCGGCAGCACGAAGTCGGCGTAGCGCGCGGACACCGTCATCTGAATGTCGGACACCACGATGAGTTCACACTTGGAGTCGTCCTTGAGAAGCTCAACCGTACGGTTGATCTGAGCGTGCTGGTTAGTGAGGGCGTTGCCAGCGTATTGCCAGATCATCTTGATGGGGACGTCGAGCTTGTCTTTGCCACGCACACCGTCGTGAAGCGCGGTCATCTGATCCCCGTGTTCCACCGCATCAGTCCACGAGAACACTGAGATCGCGGTTTCAACTGGGTTCGTTGTCCCGGTGTTGAACGGGTACGCCATCGGCAGTCCGTAGGAGGCTTCACGACCGCCGGTTCCGCCGCCGGGGATGCCGATGTGTCCGGCCATCGCGGCGAGAGTGAAAATGGCGCGGGCGGTGTTTTCACCGTTGGCGTGGCGTTGAGGCCCCCACCCTTGGGTGATGGCACACGGTTTTGCCCCACCGATTTCGCGGGCGAGTTGGCGGATACGCTGTGCGGGGACACCGGTGATGGAGGCAGCCCATTCTGGGGTTTTCTCAACCCCGTCGGGTCCTTTGCCTTCGATGTAGGACCGGTACGAGCTGTTGGCTGGAGCACCTTCGGGCATGTGGTCTTCGTCGAAGCCGATGCAGTAGCGGTCGAGGAAGTCTTGGTCGTGGAGGTTTTCTTCGATCATCACGTGGGCGATACCGGCGATGAGAGCGGCGTCGGTTCCGGGTCGAAGCGGGATCCAGTCGTCAGCGAGAGCCACGCCGGTATCGGAGTAGCGTGGGTCGATAATGATTGTGCGAACACCCGCATGCTTCTTGGTTTGCTGGGTGACGAAAGTTTCCCCACCACCACTCATACGAGTCTCGAGCGGGTTATTGCCAAACATCACCTGTAACTTCGAGTTTTTCGCGTCATCAAACGAATTTGACGAAACCCATTCACCGTAGTGGAACGGATATGCCGAGGTGATCTGGCAGGTGGAGTAATCCGAATAGTGGTTGAGGTAGCCGCCGATCAAGTTCATCAATCGTGCGAATGGTGTTTCAGCCGGTGGCCACGAACGCGACACGGTGGCGCCGAGGGCGCCGGTGCCGTAGTTGAGGTAGATGGATTCGTTGCCGTACGTGTCAATGAGGCGTCGGATGGTGGCAGCGATTTCGTCGAGCGCCTCTTCCCACGTCACTTCGACCCATTCGCCGTTGCCGCGTTTGGTGCCCGGTTTGCGTTTGAGGGGTTTCTTGAGGCGGTCAGGGTTATAGATGCGGTGGCGGATGGAACGCCCGCGTACGCAGGCGCGGATTTGTTGAGTGCCGATTTCTGAGTCGCCGACGTCGTCGGGCAGCACTCGCAGAATTTGTCCGTCTTTGACTTCAAGGCGCAGGGGGCAGCGCGACCCGCAGTTGACGGTGCACGCTGACCACTTAATTTCGCTGTTGGCGGGTGCGGGGGATTCGGGCGCTCCCATGGTCGGCATACCGAGCATGGTGGGGGCCTTCGTGAACGCGGTTAGCGCTGCGGTGCCCGCGCCGGCAACACCACTCCATGCCAAAAACCCGCGACGCGACAGACCACGTGGCGTACTGTCGGTCACCTCGTGCACCTCGGTGTCGGCGGTGGTTTCGTCGAATGAAGACAGCTCGACAGACATCTCAGGACACTTCCATTTCGTCCCAGTAATCGAACCGCGCAACCGAATGCTGCAGAATCGAAATCTGTCAATCCGGTGATCGACGCCACCGGTAATCGGTGAATGCGTCGGCGGTTCAGGTAACTCACGTCGGGCGGGAGACCTTCGGTGTTCGTTTCCGATTCACCCTTTCCCGGCAGTCATTTCGGATGCTATTCCCACGTCTGCTATTTCGCCTGACGGCGATACACGTCACACGGTGTAATCTGCGAAAGATCAGTACTTTCCTCATGACTTTCCCGTGTCCCTTGTGTGAAAGTGGGGGGTCAGTGAGCCATGAATTGCGAACGGTCATCGTGCCGAATATGGGCGATGACACTGTCCTTGTTGCCCATGCGAACACGGGTGCGGAGGGGGCTTCAACGAGCCGGTCATCGAGTGACGTGTCTATACTGAACGCCATTGAACACCCCTATCGATAGTGGTTATCCACGCTGCCGCTGGTGGTGACTTGTCTTCCACGCGGTGCCGATGCACGGTTGTGATGCTCAGTCTTATCGGGCGGTGCGAGTATCGTGACGGGATGCCTGGACAACACAGTCAATACGTGAGTGAGGTACTCCGATGACTCCGAAGTGCAATACCCCCGAAGAGATGGAAACGATGCGTCGATGGCTGCATCGGGCATGCGCGTTATTCGATGTCGATCCGGACATCATTGATGAACTTGAATCCGACCTTCTCGCCATGGCGGGGCATACGGCACACGAACTCTCACGTCCCGGAACCCCGCTGACGGCATTCCTTGTCGGGATGGGTGTCGGAGGTACTGCCACCTGCGATGAGGGAGACAGGGAGGAGCGAAACGCTCGGATTGTTGCGAAAACGCGCGAATTGATCGCGCGGGTGCGCTCCGTCTCAGGTGAGGATATCGCTCAGGCGTGAGTACCCGCACCCGGCAGCTGCGCGACACGTTCGGTCGCATCGCCACCGATCTGCGCGTCTCTGTTACGGATCGGTGCAATCTTCGCTGTACCTATTGCATCCCTTCCGACGCGCGCGATTGGATCCCCCGCGACGACTTGTTGACGACGCAAGAATTTGCGCGACTGTGCGCTCTTGCTGTGTCGCTTGGGGTGAGAAAAATCCGCTTCACCGGCGGGGAGCCGCTGCTTCGCCCCGACCTTGAGGACATCGTTGCCGCCGCACGTGAGGCATTTGATGCGGGCGAATGCGGGACCCTGGCGTTGACGACGAATGCGGTGACGCTTGAACGTCGCCTGCCGGGGCTCATCGCGGCGGGAATTACACGCATCAATATTTCTCTCGACTCGACTAATCCGGCGCGTTTTGCCGCGTTGTCGCAACGCGAACGCTTTGACGACGTGATGCGAGGGATCGAGGCGGCAGTCGCCGCTGCGGCTCGCGCAGAGCTCGACCATGTGAAACTCAACTCTGTCATCCTCGACCGAGAATCTCTGCGCGAAATCCCGGATATTGTGCGGTTTTGTTTAGATCGAGGAATTGAGTGGCGGGCGATTGAGTTCATGCCAATTGGGCCGCTTGCGCAATCTGTCTCCGCCGCGCCCACCGCCGCAGATATTCGTCGGCGTTTGAGTGAGGTTTTCGATGTCGAACAGGTGCCGACTCCGATTCACTCCCCAGCCCGACGGATGCGGGTTTCGGATGGGGAACGCACAGGAACCGTAGGAATCATTGCCTCGACAACGGAACCGTTTTGCGCCAACTGCGCCCGCACCCGACTCAGCGCTAACGGGCGAATTTACAACTGCCTATTTACTGACCGTTTTACTGACCTCGCCGCGGCGATGCGACGTGGCGCCAGCGATGATGACCTCGCAGCACTGTGGGTCGACAATGCGTGGTCGAAAGCCGCAGGGCATTTCGCCCTCGCGCCTCTTTCGCCAGCGCGGCGAATGGCGGACATCGGAGGATAGTGGATGATGACAACGAGAAGTGACGATGTCAGTGGGGATCGCGCCAACCAACGGGTGCGGGTGCGATTCTTTGCCGTGGTCGCTCGCGCAGTGGGTGAGCGTGAGGTCGATGTCGTGGTGCCGTGTGGTGCCAGCATCGGTGAAGCGGTACAGATTGCAGCGAAACACGCTGTTGACGTTGCGGCGTTCGAGCGTATCCTTCCTGCCTGCTCGCTCCTCGTCAATGGCTACTATCGAGATGCGAAGATACCGTTGAGCGATATCGGCTCCGGTGATCTCGAGGCCGATGACGCGCGGCTCACTATTGACGTTCTTCCCCCATTTGCTGGAGGGTAACGACCCACGTTGAGGTGTGACAGCTACGGGGTATTTGACCACGTGGAATGACCGTCAACGTAAAACTGTTCCTTCCAAATCGGCACCTGAGCTTTGATTGCATCAACGATTGCCGGGCACGCGGAAAACGCGACGCCGCGATGTGGTGCATCAACGATGACGATGAGCGCGACGTCGCCGACGGAGAGGTCGCCAACGCGGTGTCGCACCCACACCGAACGCAACGTTGGGTATTTCGCTGCGGTTGTTTCGACGGCGCGACGAAGAAAAACCTCAGCATCGGGGTGCGCTGAATAGGACAGTGCGGTGACGGTCGCGTCGTAGCCTGCTGCTGGATCATGGTCGCGCACCGCTCCGACAAATACTGCGCGCGCCCCACAATCGCCCGGCATTGTCGGAGCGTCGCCCTCATTAATGGGACTGGTGGAAATACCGGTTTCGACTCGCATAGTGGCTAGTCTACGAGGCGAGCGACGATGTCCTGCCGTGTGCAACGATCGAAGGAAGAATCCACGCGAGTTGGATGAGTGAGCGATGCGAGACAGTGGGATGTTGATAGTGCAGTGATCGAGAATGAAGAGGATGTGGCAGTGCTAACACCGAGGGATGAGCCAACAGCGCGGATTGCCGGATTCGACGAGGACACCATCGCCACATTGCACGCCAGTCGCGTCCTTGTCGTCGGTGCTGGAGGGCTCGGCAGCCCTGTCCTCGCCTATCTTGCCGCCATTGGGATCGGCACCATCGGCGTAGCGGACGGTGACACCGTCGACGAAACGAATCTCGGTCGCCAAGTCATCCACACGGCGAACGCTGTCGGGATGGAAAAAACGCAGTCGGCAGCACGTACCATTGCTGCGATCAACCCTGACGTCACCGTTATCACTCACCCCATCCTGACCGCGCAGACCATCGACGCAGTGGTGCGTGAATACGACCTCGTTATTGATGCCACCGATACTTTCGATGCGAAATACCTCATTGCCGACGCTTGTGCACGAACCCGCCGCACCCACGTGTGGGGGACGATCGTGGGAATGGAATATCAGGTCAGCGTGTTTCCGCCGGGGATCAGCCTTCGTGACATCTACCCTCAGGCTCCTATGGTCGCCACCCCATCCTCGGTCACCGACGGAGTTCTCGGAGCTGTATGCGGACAGGCTGGGACGGTGATGGCGTGTGAGGCGATCAAACTGCTGACCGGTGTGGGTGAGGTGCTCGCTGGGCGCCTCCTCGTCGTTGATGCTGCACGCCTCACCTGGGACACCATCGTCTTCCACCGCGGTGAGGGACAATAGAAGAGCCATAATCCGCGTGATCGCTTATTCGTGTGAATCAGGAGGTGTGGGTGATAGCTCCGGAGGAATATCTTGCGTCGCTGCTTCGACGCATGATGCCGCTGCAGCCCAAACGGTTGCCACTGCGTGAGGCACGTGGGCTGATCGTCGCTGAGGATGTCACTGCACTCCTCGATGTCCCGGCATTTTCCAACTCGGCAATGGACGGATTTGCTGTTTCGAGCACGGTTGTCAACGCAGTCGAGCCCGACCCGAACGGCGTGCGCTGGATGCCAGTCGTTGGCGACATTCCCGCGGGAGCGCAAACCCCGCTCGCCTTCGACACAACCGCCGCCGCACGGATCATGACCGGTGCCCCGATGCCCGACGGTGCTGACGCGGTTGTCAAAGTCGAGGACACGACCATCGAACCGGGACCACACCCGCTACCGACCCGGGTTGGGTTGCGCGTGAGCGAGGTGGAAGCGGGCGCCAATGTCCGCCACCGCGGTGAAGACACGCGGGTGGGGCACACGGTATTGCGGCGAGGGATGAGAGTAGGCGCCCCGGCGCTCGGTGCCCTGGTGAGCACCGGTCACACCGAGGTTACCGTCTATCCCCGTCCACGCATCATCGTCATCACCACCGGCGACGAGCTGCGTGATCCCGGCGAAGGCGTGGGCTACGGGCAGATTCCGGACTCGAACACCATCACCCTCGTCGGGCTCCTCGACGAACTCGGTGCCGATGTCATTGACACGCTGCGCGCCAGCGACAACGGCGACGACTTCGCCCACCTCCTCACCCGCGCCATCAGCGAAGCGGACGCGGTAATTACCACCGGTGGGGTCAGTGCCGGCGCTTTCGACGTAGTCAAAGCGGTGGGCGGGCGAGACTTCGGGATGGAGTTCCACCGTGTCGCCATGCAGCCGGGTAAACCGCAAGGCTTCGGGCTTGCGACGAACAGCTCGGGACGCGAGGTTCCAATCTTCGCCCTCCCCGGGAACCCAGTCAGCGTCGTCGTCTCTTTCACGCTTTTCGTCGCCCCGTGCCTGCGCCTGCTCATGGGCTGGGAAGCGGATACCGCTGTTCCACCGCGGCAGCTCAGCGAGGAACGCTCGGCACTGCTCGGCAGGTGGTCGACCATGCGTACCGTGGACGCGTGGGCTTCCCCCGAGGGCAAGACACAGTTCGTTCCCGTGGTCATCGGTGAATACGAGGGGCAGTGGCGCTGTTCGCTGATCCACCCGCTCGGCTCAAAATCGCATCTGGCGGCAGCACTGGCGCAAGGCAACGGTATTGCGGTAATCCCCGCCGAATGTACGGCGGTGCGTGAAGGTGACGAGGTGAGCGTCCTCCACGCCCTGAACCCCACTCGTGGCACGCGACGAGATGACCTCGAACGGACGGAGAACTCCGATGAGTGACGACACCAGCGCACATGACACCACGCCCGATACGAAGCCGGGGCAGCTACCCCACCTCGACCGGCGAGGACACGCCCATATGGTCGATATTTCCGGTAAAGCAGTGACGGTGCGCGAAGCAAGCGCCCACGGGTTTGTCCGCTGCTCTCCAGCAATTGTCGCGGCGCTGCGCGACGACACCGTGCCGAAAGGCGACGCGCTCGCGGTGGCACGCCTCGCCGGGATTGCTGCCGTCAAACGCGCACCGGAAATCCTCATGCTGGCACATCCCATTGCCATCCATCACTGCCGCGTTGAACTCGAAGTCGAAGACCGCGGGGTGCGTATCCGCGCGAACGTGAAAACCGCGGATCGCACGGGGATTGAAATGGAGGCTTTGACGGCGGTGACGGTGGCGGCACTCAATGTCGTTGACATGGTCAAAGGGATCGACAAGGATGTGTCGATCGAATGCTGCGAGGTCACCGAAAAGCGTGGAGGACGCTCGGGCACGTGGGTGCGCACGCCCCTCGCTGTCGGTGGCGGCGAATACGCGGAGGCGTGAGTGAATCACCATGCGCGTGTGGCTGACACGCTGACAGCAACGCTCATCCTCGCAGGAGGTACAGGGATGCGCGTTGGTGGCATCAACAAGCCATTCCTCGAAGTCGCCGGACGACCGCTACTGGAATGGACACTGGAGTATGTGACGGCAGAGCGCGTGATCCTCATCGCTCCAGACGATGTGGCGACACTGCCGGGGGCTGGAAGGCTGGAACGGGTGGTGGAGGATCCACCACTGAGCGGGCCGATGGCAGGTTTCGTTGCCGGTTGCCGCTACCTCGCCAATTCCCGGCTGAGCGATCCGGGACTTTGCCATGATGCGCGAGTTGGTCTCATCCCCGTCGATGCGCCACTATCGGGGCGAGCGCTTGCAGTGCTCGACGCCGCAATTGCCATGGGGGAGCCGTGGGGTGGGGCGAGCGTGGTGCTTGCGAGTGTCGACGGGTATAGACACCCCGTGGTTGGGGTCTGGCGTCTCGACGTTGCGCTTACCGCAGCCGCGGAGCTTGAGCGTCAGGCCAAGGAGTCGGGGCGTGCTCCTCGCCGATCAATGAAAGCGTTACTCGAGGTGGTCGAGAGCATTGGCGGCACGGTCGTCAACGTCGAGGTCGATCCGATCCTCGTCGACGATATTGACACCCCTGAGGACGCCATTCGCGTCGAGCGTCGACTGACCACTGTCGAGTGACATTGGTGGTGAGTGGCCGCTCGGTTGTTTCACTGACACCTGACCGAGTTGCGCGCTGTGCGCTACTGCTGCCGTGAGGGGAGCGGAAACTGCTCGGGGTCGAACTGTTCGAGGATGTGAGCGATGAGGGGGCCGACTACCGCCAGGGCATCGCGCACGCCTCCGCGAGAGCCCGGTGCGTTCACGACGAGGCAACCGTGCGGACCGCGCTGAGTAATTCCCACCAGTCCGCGCGACAAACTTGCCAGCGGCGTCTTCGTCAGCCCATAGGTGACAATCTGCTGGGCGATAGCATCGAGGCGCACTTCGAGTAGTGGCATAGTCGCTTCAGGGGTCAAATCGCGTGGCGTCACCCCCGTGCCACCCGAGGTGACGATCACCCGGGCGCCGGAGTTTATTGCTTGACGGATCGCCGCGCGCACGGGTTCCACGCCGTCAGGGACAATATCGCGGTCAGCAACCACGCGATACTTGGCGAGAATCTGCTGAGCCAGCGGGCCGGAAAGATCCTCGCGCGCTCCTTCGAACGCCGCATCTGAGACGGTGATGACCCGCCCGCGAACGTCACGGGTCAGCGGGAGGATTTTCTTTTCGGCGAGGTGTGCATGAGCATCGACCGTCACCGTGGGAGATGGGGCGTGTGAGGAATTCGGAACCAATGGTGTTGGCGAATTCGACGGTGGATGAGTGGTCACGATCGGTTCCTCCCGTAGCGATGAGCGCTGCGCAATCTGCGGAATCACAGGGAAAAATGAGATTTTTCCACTGAGGTTCTCATCGGTCGCCGCGCAGATCTATCAATCAGTATAGCGTTTTACACGTATTGAACCGTGAAAAATAGGGTTGGTTGATGACGTGCCGAGTGTGCGCGGCTCGCCACGATGTCGCCTTTCGTAGCGACACTCCCTCATCGCGTCACCCAGAGAGGAACCTCGCCCATGGGCACTCAAACGACCGCTCACAGCGCGTCACGCTTCGTTCTTGAGAAATGGAATCCCGAGGACGAGTCGACATGGGAT
>JAEZVQ010000189.1 GCA_023420745.1 Actinomycetes bacterium | reverse complement strand
GTGTGATGCGTCGCGAGGTGTGAGTGGAGGAAAAGGGTGCGGCGTCGACAGGGGCGAGGGCGTGGTGTCGCGCTGATCGTCAGCACTCGCGTCATTGGCGCCCGTCTTCTGCGTGCTCGCGTCCTCGGCGCGCGCCCGTCGCCACTTATCGAAGATACCCACGGCGCGATTGTACCCAATGGTGCCGAGATTTCCGCGGGTTCACTCGCCGTGAGCCGTGCCCTAGGATAGTGGACTATGAGTGACTTCTTGACGATGCGCGAAGCCGGCGAGCGACTGGGAATCCCTACCCAGCGAATCAAACAGCTGTGGGCTGATGACGAGTTGCTGCGCGTCGATGTTGACGGTAAACCCATGGTGCCGGCACTGTGTCTCGAAGAGGTCGGTGGACAGTGGATGCCATTGGAAAGTGTGCGCGGCACCGTGACGATGCTGCGCGACGCGGGGTTTTCCACTGAGGAAGCAACGCGCTGGATGCTCGAAGCGAACGATGATCTGGATGGAGCGGTTCCGCTGGAGTGCCTCGCATCGCACCGGGTGAAAGACGTGCGCAACGCGGTCATGTTCCTCGCCTTCTAGTGTTTCCGAGTGTTTCGGGGGAGCTGGCGTCTCTCCATGCCATCCGTTGAGGCAGGTGTCGCGCTCCTTCGATAGGGTGGAATCCATGAGTATTTTCACCTCGATGGATGCGTTTGTTTCCTGCCCGCGTGTGACGTCGCTGGTTACCGATCGGCCGCTCAATCGCCACGGTAGCGACGATCACCGCGAAAATGGATCGCTACACCTCTCGCCTCGTTGACGTGTCTGGGGACAGCCCGGTGACGCTCACACATTCGATCGAGGGCGAATCGCTGTGTGCCATTGGACAACGTGGCGAGGTGTATTTCGCGTCGGGTCGCACGGATGCGCGTCACGAGGGAGTGGGGCACGCACTGTGGATGCTGCCCCCGAGCGGAGAAGCTCGGGTCGTCGTGCGCACCGTTGGGTCAATCGACTCGGTCGAAGTGGCGGGCTCTCGCCTGTTCATCACCGCGCAGGCGTTGCCCAGCGTGGACGGTGACGAGGCGTTGCGAATCGCGACGTCTCGTCGAGACCGCGGGGTGAGCGCGATTTTGCACGAGGATTTCCCTGTCCGCTTCTGGGATCACGACCTCGGGGCAACCCATACGGCACTCTTCGTCGCCGACTGTCCCGAGCTCAACGAAGCGTTGCCGACTACGACGCCACCGCCACAGGACAATGACGGGGATTCAACTGAGGCGAAGATAGAGGCGAAGAAAACGGGGGATACGACCCTCGAATCTGAGGTGACATTGCGCCGCGTCAGCCTTCCGGAGGGGCAAGTCGGTGCTACCCACGCTTCGCCCGATGGCACACGCGTCCTCGTCACCCTCCATCGCAATGTCGAGGGGACGACCATGCGCACGAGCCGCGTGGTCGAGGTCGAGGTGGCGAGCGGTGAGGTGCGCGATGTCGTGACGTCACCGCGCTGGGATGATCCCGAATGCACGGACTACCGTACGTATGGCAATGATGGCTACGCACCTGATGGGCAACGCGCGATTATTGACGTGTCGACGGAGCCGATGGATGGTGCTCCACTGGCGACCTGGGCACTGCTATGGCACCGTGAGAGTGGCGAGCTCACCCGTCTTGCCCCTGATTTTGACGACTGGATCAATGAAACTCAGTGGCTCGACGACGACACCATCGTCTTCACAGCGGCACGTCGTGGACGTCAATCGATCTACCGCCTCACTGTCGGAGACCCCACCGCGCAGCTGATCACCGACGACGACTGCGCCTATTCGCAGATCGGCGTGGCCGATGGCGAAATCGTCGCTCTGCGCAGTGCGATTACCAGCCCGCCGGCACCGGTTCGTGTCAGCCCTGACGGCAGTGTTCGACCGCTACCGGCGCTCACTCCCGCGGTCGAAGCGCCAGGAATCCTCGACGAAGCGGAAACCACAGCCGAGGACGGGACGCGCGTTGGTGCCTGGCTGTGGAAACCGGAGGGAGACACTCCGGCGCCGCTGTTGGTCTTCGTCCACGGTGGCCCGTGGGGATCGTGGAACGATTGGACATGGCGGTGGAATCCCGGACCATTCGTCGAACGCGGCTACGCGGTGTTGCTTCCGGATCCGGCGATCTCTACCGGTTACGGGCAGCACATGATTGATCGCGGTCACGATGAGGTCGGGGGAACGCCATTCACCGATATTCTCGCCCTTGTCGACGCCACCGTGGCACGTCCTGACATCGATGACAACCGTACTGCGTTGCTCGGTGGCTCCTATGGCGGGTACATGGCGAACTGGATGGCCGGGCATACGGGCACGCGTTTCCGCTGTATCGTGTCGCACGCGTCGCTGTGGAATATCGACATGATGGGGCGAACCACCGACAACGGAGTGTGGCACGCGTGGATGGCGCCGACTCAGGCCGCGCGCTTCTCGCCCCATCGTTTCGCCGCGGAGATTTCCGTGCCGATGCTGATTATTCACGGTGATCGTGACTACCGGGTGCCGGTGTCGCAAAGCCACGCACTGTGGCACGCGTTGAATAACGAAGCGAAAGTGCGTGGGCACCGCTTCCTGTATTTCCCCGACGAAAACCACTGGGTACTCAAACCGTCAAATTCAGTGGTGTGGTACCAAACGGTGATGGCTTTCGTTGACCAGCATGTGCTCGGTAAACAGTGGAAGCGACCGGAGCTACTCGGCTAAGGAGCTGCTCGGCTTAGGGGCGCCGCTGCTGTCAGTGGCGTCGATCGGTGAGGAGCGAGGCAAAACCGGTGAGGACACGCCGACGCTCCTCATCGATGTCGAGCTCGTTGATCGCCCGGTGACCGCTGGTGACGAGCGCAGCAATCGCCTCCTCGTGGCATTGGTGAGCTCCGCTGTCGCGAATCACCGAGCGGATGACCGCGAGATCCTCGGCACTCGGTGGCCGCCCCCAACGCTCGACCAGGGCTCGGCGTCCCGTCTCGTCCGCCATCTGCAGCGCGAGCGCGAGCAACACGGTGCGTTTCCCCTCGGCAATGTCTGAGGAGGTTGATTTCCCCATGGTTTCGGCGTCTCCGAAAATCCCCAGTTCATCGTCGCGCAACTGGAAGGCCACACCCCAGTCGGTGCCGGCACGCGTCAATGCGTCGATCATTGTCGGGCTCGCTCCCGACAGCGTCGCGCCAAGAATGAGCGGGCGCATCACCGAGTAGTGCCCGGCTTTAATGGCGATGACCTCGCGGATTCGCCGTTCGAGCGCGACCGGATCCGATAGATCCATCGATTCGGCGGTGACGTCGAGGAATTGCCCGCAGGCCACTTCCAGCGTCATCGCGGCTACCTGGCGGTGAATGGTTGCCGCAGTGGCTGGATCCTCGGTGCTGACGCGCTCACAGGCATGGTGCGTGGCGAGGTGGGTGAGGGACAGCAGTGCGTCGCCGGCGAGAATGGCGCTGGCCTTTGCATGGTCGCGGCCAACGGTGTGACGAGCGGCAATGTGGGCGCTTGCGTGTCCGCGTCGCGTCTGCGCGTGGTCGATGAGATCGTCGTGAACGAGTGCCGAAGCCTGGTACAGCTCCATCGCCACACCGAGGTCGAGCGCCACCTCGTCACATCCCACCGCTGGACCACCGGCAACGAATGATCCAACGGAGACGGCGAGGGCGCGCAGAGTTTTTCCCTCGCCGAGATAGAGGGAGACGAGATCGGTGAACGGGGCGAGCGAGTCGTCCTCAGACATCAGGGGCGCCATCGCGCGGCGTGAGAAATCGAGGGTGCGACGGTGGATCTCCGTAGAAAACGCCGCCATCGCCAGAATGTCAGTTGGCGTTCGAGTGGATGAATTCTGCGCAGCCATAGCGCTAAAGCTACCCTAAGATCACGAGTGTCGTACCGGCAGGGCGACGATGTGGCTCGTTGAAGACGGACGTGAGGGGAGTTGACTGACGATGGCTGTGCTGCTGAGCTACCACGGGAATGACGAATCCGATGCTGCGCTTCGCGCGGCGATTCGCCTCACTGAAATGATGCGTTCCTCGCTCGTGGTGCTGGTTGCGGCGCGCACGGGTGCGGATGACGACCGCACCGTGACTAATGCGCACGAGCGGCTGTGGGGTCGTCTAGAGGGAACCGATATCCCGTTCCAGGTACTCAATGCGCCAGCTGGTCACACGATTTCCCAAGCGGTGCTTGACACCGCAGCCGAGATCGAGCCCGATGTCATCGTATTGGGGCTGCGAATTGGCGGGTCGCGGGTGACGACACTGGGGGCGAATGCCCAACGCGTCCTCCTCGATGCACCGTGCCCCGTATTGACGACAACACAGTTCATCCTCGACGCCTGATTCTCGATCACGCTGTCTGCGATTGATTTCGTGCGATGAGGACGGCGGGGCGGTTGAGGTGAAAATTGTGCCGGGAATAAAAGCGGCGATTATAATTGTTCTTTGCGTGTGAGAAAGCCGATTAAGCCATCGAATCAGTGGTGCCGCGACGTGGTGTTTTCCGTGGCGACACGTCGATGGGACGGCAGGTGAGATGACAACGAGGAAAGGTGGCTTCGTGGCCGTATCGAAGGCAACATCGAAGGCAACATCGAAGGCGACGCAGCCGAGTGTAACGACGGAGTCCACGGCGACACCCGACACGGCAGACACCACGGCGACGAAGACTGCAGCGAAGTCAACGGCTGCGAAGACGACTGCGAAGAAGGCATCGACGAAGAAGACGGCAGCCACGAAGACCGCCGCGAAGAAGTCCACCAGTGTGAAAGCGGCGGGCGAAAAGAACACAGCCACGAAGAGCGCGACTGCAAAGAAGACAGCGACGAAGAAGACTGCGGCGTCGGAGACTACTGAGGCGAAGACTGCAGCGAAGAAGAGCACCGCAGAGAAGTCGGCTGCGCAGAAGTCCGCTACACAGAAGCCCGCAGCAAAGACGACGACCGCGAAGAAAACATCGACGAAGAAGCCAGCGGCCACGAAGACCACCGTGAAGAAGACCGCCAGCACGAAAGCGGCGGGCGAAAAGAGCGCTGCCGAGACTACCGCCGATACGAAGAACGCGGCAACGAGCGCGACAGCGGCGAAGACGACGACCGCGAAGAAGACAACTACGAAGAGAGCGACAGCGACGAAGTCTGCAGCAAAGAAGGCGGCACCGGCGAAGAAGACTGCCGCGAAAAAAACGACCTCGAAGAAGTCGACCGTTGCTGAAGTGAAGGATGAGGCGGTCATAGAAGCCGCGGAGGAAACAAAGGAGAAGACGCCGGAAACACCGGCGAAGAAGACCACCGCGAAGAAGACCGCCGCGAAAAAGACCACCACGAAGAAGACTGCGGCAAAGAAAACCACTGCGAAGAAGTCGGCTCCCAAGAAGAGCACGACCGCGAAACCTGCGGCGAAGTCGACTGATGCTGAGATGCATGAGGACGAGGTGATCCTCGACGACGACACAATGGTCGATGACGAGGAATTCCACGGCGACGACCTCGATCACGACGACATTGAAGTGATTGACGACGACCTCGACGTTGACACCGATGACGACACTGTTGACGATGATGATGAAGAGGACGAGGAAGACGTGGATGAGGACTCCTCGGATTCGTCGAACTCCAGCGAGGGGCGCCGACGTTCGTCACGGCGCAAGACCGATTCAGGCAGCGACGACGATGCGACGGCTGCGAAGCGTTCCGGAGCATTCGTGGTGTCGGATTCAGATGACACCGATGAGCCGGTGCAAAAGGTCACCGTCGCCGGTGCTACCGCGGATCCGGTGAAGGACTATCTCAAGCAAATCGGCAAGGTGTCGCTGCTTACAGCAGCCGACGAGGTTGACCTCGCTCGCCGGATCGAAGCCGGCTTGTACGCTGAACAGAAGATTCAGCGTGAGGGCATGGACATGCCGTCGAAACTGCGTCGCGAGCTCCAGATCCTCATCCACGATGGGCAGTTGGCGAAGAATCACCTGTTGGAAGCCAACCTGCGTCTGGTGGTGTCGCTGGCAAAGCGCTACACCGGGCGGGGGATGCTGTTCCTCGATCTCATTCAGGAAGGCAACCTTGGTCTCATCCGTGCCGTCGAAAAATTCGACTACATGAAGGGCTACAAGTTCTCCACCTACGCCACCTGGTGGATTCGCCAGGCAATCACCCGTGCCATGGCTGACCAGGCACGCACCATCCGTATTCCCGTGCACATGGTCGAGGTCATCAACAAGCTGGCGCGCGTGCAGCGTCAGATGCTGCAAGATCTCGGTCGCGAACCCACACCGGAAGAGCTCGCTCTCGAACTCGATATGACGCCGGAGAAGGTCGTCGAGGTCCAAAAATACGGACGCGAACCGATTTCTTTGCACACGCCACTCGGTGAGGATGGGGATTCGGAATTCGGTGATCTCATTGAGGACTCCGAGGCGATTGTGCCCACCGACGCGGTGTCGTTCACACTGTTGCAAGAACAGCTCCACCGCGTACTCGACACGCTGTCCGAGCGCGAAGCCGGCGTGGTGTCAATGCGTTTCGGGTTAGGGGATGGGCAGCCGAAGACCCTCGACGAAATCGGCAAGGTCTACGGCGTTACTCGCGAGCGTATTCGACAAATCGAGTCAAAGACGATGTCGAAGCTGCGCCACCCTTCACGTTCCCAGGTGCTGCGCGACTACCTCGACTGAGCCGCGAGTTCGACTAAGCCGGAAAACACTGTGAGGCACGCCGTATGATAACGGCGTGCCTCAGCGTATCGAGCGTCTATTCACACGGGTTGCCACACGACATGCAGCCCCCCGGGTAGCCGATCAGGGGATGAAGGAATCCTCGGTGTGATCGTGGACGGCAATGGCAGTGCGCGAGTAGGAATCGCGAAGCTCACGACCGTGGTGAGCACAGAAGAGCAGCGAACCCGACTTCATCACGACCTCAACCCACGCGCGCGCTCCGCACAGATCGCAGCGGTCGGCAGCAGTGAGCTGACGTGCCTCAGCGCTCGCGTTACTGACCGGCGGTGCGGCGGTCATCGTCTGGTTATTCATCATGCCTCTATTGTCGCCCGGCGCGGTCAGTGGAATCGAGATGGTGGCACCGGCTTTCGCCAGAGGCGAACTCCGAGGCTCCTCCGAGCGCCTCACCCGAGATCCGGTAGTCGTCGACTAGCATGACAGAGTGGCAAAATCAACGAAAACCGCGACTCGGACGGCATCTGAGGAATACACCGCGCGACACCTTTCGGTTCTCGAAGGTCTCGAAGCGGTGCGGAAGCGTCCCGGCATGTATATCGGGTCGACAGATTCGCGCGGTCTTCAACACTGCCTGTGGGAGATCATTGACAACGCGGTGGATGAGGCGCTCGAAGGGCATTGCGACCACATCACCGTGACGATCCACCCCGATCATTCGGTGTCCGTCCACGATAACGGTCGCGGCATTCCCGTCGATCAGGTGACGTCCGTGGGGCTCAGCGGTGTCGAGGTCGTGTTCACGAAGCTCCACGCTGGCGGCAAATTTGGTGGCGCCTCCTACTCCTCAGCCGGTGGTTTGCACGGTGTTGGCGCCTCGGTTGTCAACGCACTGTCGGCACGCCTCGACGTACAGGTTGATCGCGCGGGCAAGACCTATCAGATGTGTTTTCGCCGAGGAGAACCAGGGCGTTTCGACGACACGAGCCAGCGCACCCCAAATTCGCCGTTCACCCCGTTCACCGACTCGTCGACGCTCGACGTGGTGGGCAAACCGAAGCGGGGACACACGGGGACGCGCGTGCGATTTTGGGCAGATTTCCAGATTTTCCCCGCCACCGAAGGTTTTGACTGGGACAAGATCGTGGAGCGTGCCCGACAAACTGCGTTCCTCGTCCCCGGTTTGACGATCACCATCGTTGACGAGCGCGGTGACGAACCGGTAACGGAAACGATGCGCTACGACGGTGGTGTCGAGGATTTCGTCGATTTCCTTGCCGCAGACGGTGCTGTCACCGACACGATGAGGATCCAGGGGGAGGGACACTACGAGGAGATCGTTCAGCGACTCGACGAGTCGGGGCACCTTCAACCCGTGACCGTTCAACGCACCTGCCAGGTCGATATTGCCATGCGCTGGGGGGTGGGGTATGACACCGTTGAACGAGCCTTCGTCAACATTATTGCCACACCGAAGGGCGGCACTCACGTACAAGGTTTTGAGCAGGCGCTGCTCAAGGTGATCCGCAACCACGTGGAAAAGACTCCGCGGAAGTTCAAGATCACGGCAAAAGACGGGCGGATTGAAAAAGACGATATTCTCGCCGGGCTGACCTCGGTGATTACCGTGCGGTTCCCGGAACCACAGTTCGAGGGGCAGACGAAGGAAGTACTGGGAACACCGCAGATCCGCACTGTTGTCAATAAGGTCGTCACCGACTACCTCAGCAACCGGTTGAAGTCGAGTAAACGCGACATCAAACAAGCCAACGACGCGATGATTGAAAAAATCGTTGGCGAGATGAAAGCGCGCGTGTCAGCGCGGATGCATAAGGAAATTTCGCGACGCAAGAACGCGTTGGAAACCTCCTCGCTGCCCGCTAAACTCGCCGACTGCCGCACCAACGACGTGGAGCGCTCCGAGCTGTTCATTGTCGAGGGTGATTCTGCGTTGGGCACAGCGAAGTTTGCCCGGTCATCCGAGTATCAAGCGCTGTTCCCGATCCGAGGAAAGATCCTCAACGTCCAGAAGAAGTCGACGGCGGATATGTTGTCCAATGCGGAGTGCGCGGCGATTATCCAAATCATCGGTGCCGGTTCTGGGCGGACATTCGACCTCGATCAGGCGCGCTACGGCAAAGTGATTTTGATGACCGACGCCGACGTCGACGGGGCGCATATTCGCACTCTGCTGCTCACCCTGTTCTTCCGATACATGCGCCCTCTTGTCGAAGCTGGGCGGCTTTATGCCGCGGTGCCGCCGCTGCACCGCATTGAGGTACCGAAGCAGGGGCGTCAACCTCGTCAACTGATCTACACGTATTCTGAGGACGAACTCCACCGCGAACTCGCGCGGCTCAAGCGGTCGAAGCGAACCTACAAGGAGCCGATCCAACGCTACAAGGGGCTGGGTGAAATGGATGCGGATCAACTCGCTGAGACGACCATGGATCCCGCGCAACGCACCCTGCGTCGCATCACCCTCGCCGACGAAGCCGCACTGGTGGAAGCGGAACGGGTTTTCGAACTCCTCATGGGAAGCGACGTCGCACCGCGGCGCGATTTCATCGTCGACGGAGCACAAAGTTTCAACCGGGAGCTCATCGATGCCTGATATCCAAGGGCTTGCCCATCTCTCGTGGTCACCGGTAGGGCGCGAGGATCGCGATCGCGTTGCGCAACTGGTTCGACGATGCGAAAACTACGATCACGCAATGCGCACACTGACCAGCCAAGAACTCGACACGATGGTGGCAGCCTCGCCAGCGAAGCCCACGGGCAGCGAACCATCAACGGTGGTGGACATTGCCAGCGTCGGTGCAGAACTCGTCGCGGTGGTCGAGGTGAGCATTGCGCCTGCACCGAGTAATACGGCGGAGAACGAGGAAGCCGATCACCTCGAACCTGCCAGCGCAGAGAGTGGTCTTGACCGGACGCGTCGGATCTACCCGCGGGTATGGGTTGCGCCGGAAGCACGAACGAGCAGTGTCGTCGAACAGGTGATCGCCCGTGTTGACTCTCTGATTGGCACCGTCCTTCCCCAGCCGGAGGGCGAGATCGTTACGGAATTCCTCATCGACCACCGATTCACCTGGCTCAGTGACGTGCTCGTCGCCAACGGGTTCCACCGTGTGCGTAAATTTGAGCTGATGTATCGCGACCTCGACAGTGAGCCTCTCGTGTCGCGACACGACGACACCCGCTACCGGATTGTCACCTGGGATGACACGCGTCTCGATGAGATTCGCCGCGTTCACCTCGCGGCATTCACCGACCACTGGGGGAGCGCAACTGACGCTGACATGTGGTGGTCGATTGCGTGCACTCGGGTAGAGCCACGCTGGTCTTATCTCGCTGTTGACGAAGATGACCGTGTGGTGGGCTATTTCATCGTCGGAAATCCCCGCGAACACAGTGAACGTATCGGTATTCGAGAAGCCTACGCGGAAATCCTCGGAGTCAGTCGCGATCACCGCGGAGGTGGTCTCGCTCGAGCACTCCTCGCTGCCGGTGAACAGGCAGCACGCGCGGATGGAGTGAGCCGTTTCGGACTCGATGTTGATACCGACAGCCCGTCGGGCGCCAATACGTTCTATCAGCGGTGCGGTTTTGTTCCGGTCGGAAGCGAGGACGTGTGGCTGCGCACCGGTGCCCCGATCACCGCTTTCACCAGGAAGTGAGACGTGCCTGTCCGGTATGCTAGCGGCTATAGATGTGCCCACCCCATGCCGAGCAGGAGAACAGACCGATCAGCAGTACCACCCCTTCCCGTCCACCGTCGCAGCCAACGCGCGGAGACCGGATCGACTGGCGCTACCTGGAACCTGCGGATGCTTGCGCATTCCACACACTATTGCGTGCCATCGAAACCGCGGATCATCTGCCCTACCGAACCTCTCTCGACGAGGTGGAACAACTGTGGCAGCGCCCCGGCACTGCACGCGTGCTTGGCGGCTGGGCAGAGGATACCCTGCGATGCTTCGCCCTGATCCGTATCCGCGATTCCGCACCGAATGTCGCCCACTGCCAGGGGGGTGTCCACCCGGATTTTCGTGCCCGAGGTCTCGGTACAGCACTGGTCACGTGGCAAACGCGTGAAGCGCGGCGCCTCCTCGCCGCCACGCCACCGGGACAGCGGCGCATTGCCTTCAATGTCGAATCCGGTTACCGTGCCGTGATCCCGCACCTCACTGCACTGGGATATGAGTGGGAGCGGTCGTTTTTCGAGTTGCGAGCACCCCTGACCAGCGTGCCCGACATCGAGTGTGGACCATTCCTCACCATCGCCGCGTGGGGCAGCGTCGACGAATCGCAGATCCTCGACGTCGCTAATATTTTGGGCATCCAACAGCTCGGGCAGGCACCAACCTCGCTCGAGCAGTGGATGGCGGGGCGCAGCAACTTCGTCAGCGACTGGTCGTTTGTCGCCCTCGACACGCGTGCGGATCGCGCGCAGATCGTCGGATTCATTATGGCGTCGCGCTACACCCAGGATTGGGCGGCACTGGGGTGGCGCGAAGGCACCATCGATATGCTCGGCGTGTTGCCCGACTACCGTGGTGGTGAGGTCGCCTCGGCACTGATTACCGCCACCATGAGGGCGCAAGCCCAGGCACACATGGACTACACCGCGGCGGGATTGTCCAGCGCCGCGCACTCCACAGCACTGTCCGTCTACGACTCGCTCGGATTCGAAACCGTATCGACGACGCGACTGTACACGCTGCTCATCGACGAACCCGACCCGGCAAGCGAATAGGCGAGCGCTGCTTACGCAAGGGCGGCAATCGGGGTAGTGAGATGCTCACCTGACC
>JAEZVQ010000123.1 GCA_023420745.1 Actinomycetes bacterium | reverse complement strand
CTCGCGGCGTCTCTCGGGGCGAAGGCGGTCACTGAGATCGGCACCGGTGTCGGTGTGTCCGGGTTGTGGCTGATGTCGGGGATGAGCGCGGACTCTGTCCTCACCACCATCGACATGGATGCCGAGTTTCACCGGGTGGCGCGTGCCGCGTTCGCCGCCGCAAACTATCGCCCTCCGCGCACGCGACTGATTACCGGACGTGCGCTCGATATTCTGCCCCGGATGGCGTCACGCTCCTACGACATGGTGTTCATCGACGCTGGCGTCACTCACATTGAAAACTACGTCGAAGAGGCGGCACGGATGCTTCGCCCCGGCGGCGTCCTCGCCATCGCGCACGCCCTGTGGTTTGACGAGGTAGCGGATCCGGCGCGTCGCGAAACACCGACAGTGACGATGCGCACGCTGCTGCGCAACCTATCGGAGTCACCTCTGTTCCTCACTCAGGTGCTGCCCGTCGGTGACGGGCTCGCCGTATGCGTGCGCCTGTAGCTGCGCGTGTCACAGTAGCGCACCCCGCCGGGGGCGCGAGTCTCACGAATTCGTCAATAGTGCCGCGCTAGGCGGTCGCGGAAGTCAGTTCTTCGGCGAGGGTGACGGCTTCTTACGGCGTGAGTTAGATGACCAGACGACCGCCGCCCTCAGACGGGATCCTCATGACGATATGGCGACCTTCCTTCGTCGCTTCCATCGGACCGTCACCGGTGCGGGGCTTCATCGCAGCCATTGAGTGAACCTCCATCTGTCGCCTTTCGCCGACCGCATGCGGATCGACGTCACCTTTGAAGGCGCCGCCGGCTACCGTCCCAGCGTTGAAGCGGAGAGTGCGGGTACCGCCGCGGCGCGTGTCCTCCGCAATTCTAGCGAATTTCGTGCGCTGAGGCGGGTTTTCCACCGGGGAACGCGTGAGAGTCGATGATGGCAACTGCTTCCTCAGCACTGTCAACGAGGTGAATGAGATTGAGATCCTCCGGGGAGATCATCCCCGCTTCTCCCATCGTCGAACGCACCCAATCGAGCAGTCCACCCCAATAGTCGACGCCAACGAGGACGACGGGGAACTCGTTGATTTTTCGCGTTTGCACCAGGGTGATCGCCTCGAACAGCTCATCCATGGTGCCGAAGCCGCCAGGAAGGACAACGAACCCCGATGAGTACTTGACGAACATCGTTTTTCGCGCGAAGAAATAGCGGAAGTTTATGCCAATATCGACCCACTGATTCATCCCCTGCTCATGCGGGAGTTCGATTCCCAGCCCCACTGACACGCCGCCGGCGTCGACGCAGCCACGGTTTGCTGCCTCCATCACCCCCGGACCGCCACCGGTAATGACGGCAAATTGGTGATCGGCGAGGAGCCGCCCAATCTCGCGTGCCCGGGCGTAGTGCGGGTGGTCTTCCGGGGTGCGTGCGGAGCCGAATACCGAGATCGCCGGGCCGATTTCAGCAAGCGCACCGAACCCCTCGACGAATTCCGACTGGATGCGCAGCACTCGCCAAGGATCGGCATGGAGCCAATCGGTATCCGACTGTGGTTGAAGCAGTTGAGTGTCGGTAGTTTCACACGGGATCTGCTGTCCGCGCAGTAACACCGGTCCGCGCCGGTACGAACGTCGCTGAGTCACTGTCTCGTCCTTTCCTCATTCACCGGCGTGCCGGCGCCATCAGTGCAGCATCCGAGCAACTTCGGAGATCGTCCCAGAAATCGACGGGTAGACGGTGAACGCAGAGGACAGCTGGTCGACGGTCATGCGGTGGGTGACGGCAAGCGTCAACGGGAAGATCTGCTCAGAGGCGCGTTCGCACACGATGACAGCACCGACGATGACACCGGTGTCAGCTTCGGCAAAAATCTTGACGAATCCGTCGCGAATTCCCTGCATCTTGGCACGGGGATTGCGGTGAATCGGCAGTTGTGCTGAGCGGATGCGTTGCGGTGAGGATGCGGCGTCCGCTTCGCCGATACCGACGGTGGCAACCTCGGGAAGGGTGAAGATGGCGGAGCCGATCCGCGCGGTGGCGAGCGGCTCCACCGCGTCACCGAGAGCGTGCCACATGGCGACGCGCCCCTGTTGCGCGGCGACGGAGGCGAGGGGGAACACACCGGTGCAGTCTCCCGCCGCGTAGATGCGGTAGGCGGAGGTGCGCGATACCCGGTCGACTTCGATATGCCCCGACGCGGTGAGGCGAACGCCGGCCTCCTCCAAGCCAATGCCACTCGTCGAGGGGATAGCACCGACAGCAATGAGGCAGTGCGACCCGCGCAGTACCTCGCCGGAGGTCAACTCCACTTCGACACCGTCGCCAACTCGCCGCGCGGCAACCGCTCGCGAATTCCCCTTGACGCTCATCCCCCGGCGACGAAACACCTCTTCGATGAGCGTCGCAGCGTCGGGATCGGCCTGAGGCAGCACGCGGTCGCGCGAGGACACGAGGGTGACGTGAGTACCGAGCACCTGGTAGGCGCCAGCAAGTTCCGCACCGGTGACACCGGAGCCGACAACGATGAGATGATCGGGCAGTTCATTGAGGTCGTATAGCTGCGTCCAGTCGAGAATGCGCTCCCCGTCCGGTTTCGCATCCGGCAAGTGACGCGGTTTTGCTCCGGTAGCGACGAGAATAATGTCGGTATCGAGGACGAACCCCGCATCCTCTGCGCTTCCAGTCGGGGTGACGTGGATGCGACGCCCACCCTCGTCGGTGAATCCGGGAAGGATCGAGGCACGTCCATCAATGATATGAACGCCGGAGGCATCGAGACCGGCACGAATGTCACGCGACTGTTTGTCTGCCAGGCTACGAACTCGACGATTGATGGTCGTGAGGTCAACGCGGTGCGATCCGTGAGGATCGTCAATACCGAGCTCCTCGCCCTGCTCGGTGTCAGTCAACCACTCAGCCGTAGCAATAAGGGTTTTGGACGGCACGACATCGGTGAGGACGGCGGCGCCACCGAGCCCGCGCTCTTCAACGAGGGTGACGTCAGCGCCGAGGCGACGCGCCACGGTGGCGGCCTCGTAGCCGCCAGGGCCGCCGCCAATAATCACCACGCGCGACCCGTCGCGCACCGGGGAGGCAGCAGTGCCGAGAGGAAAGTCAGTCATGTTTCCATTGTGACTGAATCACTGGCGCAACGCCGTTCCGTCACGCAAACTTGGGCGATAAAATACACGCCGATGACCTGACGTTACCCGTTGGCAGTGATGGTCTTGACGCGCCGTTCACAAAGGTGAGGGCATCGTGTCACCCACACACGCCGCGTCGGGCCAATTTGCGTCCGAAGGGGACGCCCCAGCGCCGCGCGCGCTGTGACAAGAAGAGGAACCTTCATGACTTCATTGGATGTCAATGCCGTTCGCCAGTGGATCGGTGACGATCCTGACGCGGCTTCACGTGAGGAGATCACCGCACTCCTCGACGCTCACCTCGCCGGCGACGCCGACGCCACTGCGGAACTCACCGACCGTTTCCGCACCACCTTGACATTCGGTACCGCGGGTCTGCGTGGTCGCCTCGGTGCCGGTCCAAACCGCATGAACCGCGCCGTGGTGATCCGTGCTGCGGCCGGGCTGGTTACCTACCTGCGTGAGCGTGTCGGCGACGATTTCCGCCTGGTCGTCGGCTACGACGCTCGCTACGGGTCGAAGCAGTTCGCTATCGACACCGCGGCTGTCGCCGTGGCCGCCGGTGGTCGCGCGTCGGTGATGGCGAACAACTGGCCGACACCGGTGACCGCCTACGCTCTCAAGGCGCTCAACGCTGACGCCGCGGTCATGGTCACGGCATCGCACAACCCGCCGAAAGATAACGGCTACAAGGTCTATCTCGGTGGGCGCGCCGTCACCGGGTCGGGACAGGGGGCGCAGATCGTGCCGCCGTTCGACGCAGAGATCTTTGCGGCCATCACCGCGGTGGAATCCGTCACCGACGTGCCGCGTGCGGAATCTGGCTGGGAAACGATTGGCGAGGATCTGCTCGACGCCTACGTCAACCAGGCTGTCAGCCTCGTCGACACCGCGCCGAAGGATCTGCGGATTGTCCTGACCGCGATGCACGGTGTCGGCGGAAAGACGATGCTGCGCGTCCTTAACGAAGCGGGATTCTCCGACGTCCACGTCGTCAGTGAACAGTTCGACCCGGATCCTGATTTCCCGACCGTGTCGTTCCCGAACCCCGAGGAGCCCGGCGCGCTCGACCTGGCGTACGCGCTTGCTCGCGAGGTTGACGCCGACCTCATCGTCGCCAACGATCCCGACGCTGACCGTTTTTCTGCGGCGGTGCCGGATCCGAGCGTCGAGGGTGGCTGGCGTCAGCTCGCCGGCGACGAAGTCGGTGCGCTGCTCGGCGAACAGGCGGCTCGCGCTCACGCCGGCGATGCCTCCTCGGTGGTGGCGAACTCGATTGTGTCCTCGCGGATGCTTTCGCGCATCGCCGCTCACCACGGTGTCTCCTACCGTGCCACGCTGACGGGCTTCAAGTGGATTTCTCGCGTTGATGGTATTGTCTTCGGTTACGAGGAAGCGCTGGGCTACTGTGTCGATCCCGACCACGTGCGCGACAAGGACGGCATCTCCGCCGGGGTCAAGCTCGCGCAGATGGCCGCCGAATGCAAGGCGGCTGGCTCCTCGCTGCGCGACATGCTCGACGACATGGCACGCACTTACGGTCTTCACGCCACCGCACCGCTGTCGATCCGCGTCGAGGATCTTTCCCTCATCACGAAGGGGATGGAGAACCTGCGTCGTGACGGAGTGGCGGCTCTCGCCGGCTCCCCCGTCGACGGCTACACCGACCTGTCGCAAGGCTCTGACGACCTCCCGCCGACGGACGGTCTGGTGTTCCTCTCTGAGCGTGGCGACCGCGTCATCGCCCGCCCGTCCGGTACGGAACCGAAGCTCAAGTGCTACCTCGAAACGATTGTTGATGTCGAGGATGGCGATGTGGCGGCAGCTCGCGTCGTTGCTGCTGAGCGTCTGGAGCAGATGAAGTCGGATATGCGCGCGGCGCTCGGAATCTGAGTATCGGGCAACGCGCGCCAGATCTGACGTCAGTATCTGAATACGACGAGGGGTCTCGGGATTATTCCCGAGACCCCTCCGTGTTGGTGATCGGTGTAATGTCACCCCACGGTGAAACTACGCCAGTTCAGCGAGGATCGATGCTGAGGACGACACGCCGAGGCGTGACGCACCGGCTTCGACCATGGCGATCGCGGTCTTCGCATCGCGGATACCGCCCGAGGCTTTGACGCCGAGGCGATCACCCACTGTGCGACGCATCAGCTCAACGGCGTGGACGCTGGCTCCACCGGCGGGGTGGAACCCCGTCGAGGTCTTGACGTAGTCGGCGCCCGCACGCTCAGAGGCCTCGCAGCAGGCGACGATTTCCTCGTCCGTCAGCGCAGCCGATTCGATGATGACCTTCAGCAGGACGTCACCGCATGCTTCTTTGACGGCGCGAATATCGGCTTCCACTTCGTCGAAACGTCCTTCTTTGACCAGCTTGAGGTTGACGACCATGTCGACTTCCTCAGCACCCAGCGACACGCTTTCGCGTGCCTCGGCGGCCTTGACGGCCGACGTGTGGGCTCCGGAAGGGAAGCCGCACACGACCGCCGTTTTCACCCCGTCGGGGGTGGTGATCGGCAGCTGGTTGGGGCTGACGCACACGGAGAATGTTCCGAGCGATGCCGCTTCGTCGATCAGCCGCTGGACGTCCTCAGCGGTGGCTTCGGGCTTGAGCAGCGTGTGATCCATCATCGCGGCCAGTGATGCGCGATCCATTGTGTTCTCCTTCGTTTCGTCAGTTTCTCGTCAGTGGGTGGTGGCGTCGATGCGTTCGAGGACGACGGAGCCGCGCGGGGCAACCTCGTGGTCGACGATGTCAAAACTGCCATCGAGAACCTCGAGAGCGCGGTCGAACCGTTCCGGTGTCGCCGTGTGCAGTGTCATCACCGCGTCGCCACGGTTGATGCGATCCCCCGGCTTCTTGTGCAGTTCGATACCGGCGACCGCCTGGACGGACTCACCGGGCGCCGCACGACCGGCACCGAGGCGCCACGAGACCACACCGACGGCGAGCGCGTCGAGGGAGGCAAGATAGCCGGATTCTTCAGCAACCACCGTGTGGGTTTCGTCGGCGACGGGTAGTGGCGCATCCGGGTCGCCACCCTGGGCTTCGACCATCTGGCGCCACCGATCCATCGCGCGCCCGTCCTTCAACGCGGCTTCGATATCGGCATCCGGCTGCCCGGCGGCAGTGAGCATCTCCCGCGCTAAAGCGACGGTGAGCTCGACGACATCCTCGGGACCGCCACCGGCGAGCACTTCAACAGATTCGCGCACTTCGAGTGCGTTCCCCACCGTCAACCCCAGCGGGGTCGACATATCGGTGAGTAGCGCCACCGTATTCGTCCCGTGATCAGTACCGAGCGCCACCATGGTGGAGGCGAGCTCACGCGCACTATCGAGAGTCTTCATGAACGCACCGGAACCGACCTTAACGTCGAGGACCAGCGACCCGGTGCCTTCGGCGATCTTCTTCGACATGATCGACGAGGCGATGAGTGGCACACAGTCAACGGTCGAGGTGACGTCGCGCAGCGCGTACAGCTTCTTATCCGCCGGGGCGAGACCCGCGCCAGCAGCGCAGATCACCGCACCAGCACCCTCACCGAGGATGCGCATCAGCTCGTCATTCGACACGTCGGCACGCCACCCGGCGATGGATTCCATCTTGTCGAGCGTGCCACCGGTATGCCCGAGTCCGCGACCCGACAGCTGCGGCACAGCGACGTCGAATGCTGCCACGAGCGGAGCGAGCGGCAAGGTAATCTTGTCGCCTACACCTCCGGTCGAATGCTTATCCGCCGTGGGGCGGGGAAGGGTAGCGAAGTTCATCACCTCGCCGGAATCGATCATCGCCTGCGTCCAGCGCGCGATTTCGTGGCGGTTCATCCCGCGTAGGAAGATCGCCATGGCGAGTGCTGACATCTGCGAGTCAGCAACCACACCGCGCGTGTAAGCGTCAATCACCCAGGCAATCTGTTCGTCTGTCAGCACTCCACCGTCGCGTTTGACGCGGATGATGTCGACGACGTCGAATGCTTCGACACTCATGCGTTACCTCCTTGTCGAATGTGGTCAAGTTCAGCCGGACCGAATCCTTCGGGGAGCACCTCACTCATCGGGCGGATACCCGAGGGCATCTTGACGAGGAGGTCGTTTCCTCCGTGTTCAAAGAGGAGCTGACGGCAGCGACCACAGGGAACGATCGTTTCACTGTTCGCGTTGACGCAGGCGAAAGCGAGGAGACGCCCTCCCCCACCTTTGACGAGCTCGGAAATCAGCCCGCACTCGGCGCACAGGGTGACGCCGTACCCGGCGTTTTCCACATTGCAGCCCGAGACGATACGACCGTCGTCGACGAGCGCCGCAGCACCCACCGGGTAGTGGGAGTACGGGACGTAGGCGTGGGTCATCGCCTCATGTGCGGCGTCACCGAGACGCTGCCACAGGGCGTCATCGATCAGCGATGCTGATGTGCCGGTCACGGGTAGGGCACCCCCTCAGCTGCCGGCGGGCGAACCGCGCCGACAAAACCCGCCACCGCAAGGATGGTGATGAGGTAGGGGATCATCAGCAGGAACTCGGAAGGAACGGGCGTTCCCACCGCCTGCATAATCTGCCCGAGGTTCGTCGCGAAGCCAAATAGGAGAGCGGCTGCGAACGCACCCTTGGGGTTCCACCGTCCGAGGATCATTGCGGCGAGGGCGATGAAGCCGTTACCTGCCGCCATGTCTTTCGAGAAGGCTAGCCCCTGACCGATGGTGAAGAATGCGCCACCGAGACCGGCGAAAGCGCCGGCGATAATGACGTTGCGCCAGCGGGTGGCATTGACCTTGATACCGACGGTGTCCGCAGCCTTGGGGTGTTCACCGCAGGCACGCATGCGCAGACCCCAGCGGGAGTTGAACACCATGAACTGCAAGCCGATCACCGCAATGAACATCAGGTAGACGAGCAGCGACTGGTTGAACAGCACGGGGCCAATCACCGGAATGTCGGCGAGGATCGGGATTCGCAGTACCGGCAACGAGTGCGAGGAGTTGAGCACCTCAGGATTCGCTTTGAGCACCGTGGAGAACAGGAAGGAGGTCATACCGAGTACCAGCATGTTCAACACAACCCCAACAACAATGTTGTCGGATCGGAAGTTGACAGTGAACAGTGCGAGAAGCACGGCCACCAGCATGCCGGCGATGGCACCACCCACCAGGCCCAGGTAAGCCGAGCCGGTCACAGACGCCATCACGGCTGCGAGGAAAGCGCCGAACAGCAGCTGACCTTCAATCGCAATGTTAATGATGCCGGAGCGTTCACACACGACACCGCACAAGGAGCCGAACACCAACGGAGTTCCCAGTGCGATCGTGCCCGTCAGCAGCGAAATCATCGGCAGATGCGAGGAGTCCTTACCCGCCACCGTCGAGACGAGGAACGTAACAACAAAAGCGAGAGCAACGATGACGAGCAGCCATCCCGATGCCTTCTCACGATCAAAGGACTTCTTCCAAATCCACGCTGTCGCTGCTGCCGCGACGACGGTGAGGATGAACGCCACCGGCTTCGAAGGCACGACAGTTTCAGGAATCGCGAACCAGTTGGTTGCCCCATTCCACGTCAAGCGCGATGCGCCGGAAGTGAAAAGTGCAATGACAAAGCTGAGCAGCGTCATCGCGGTGGCAGCGATACCGTCACGCAACGGCATCTTGAGTGTGATGTCGGAGTTCGACCCCGTCGAGGTATGCCTCTCCGAACGTGTTCTGTTAGGGGCGCTCACTTCGCTTCTCCCTTCGACTCAGCAGCACTCTTGCGCGCCACCGATGCCGAGGTACGTTCCGCGATACGACGACGTTCGCGGAAATAACGCACCGCTTCGGAGGCGGCGATGAGCAAGACGATGACGGCCTGGGTGATCTGAACGATGTCGACAGGGATACCGGCCGAGGCCTGCATCGTCGACGCACCCGCAGCGAGGGCACCGAACAGCAGACCGGCAAGGACGGTTCCCAGCGGCGTTGATTTACCCAGCAACGCCACGGTAATCGCGTCAAAGCCGTAGGAGCCGGCTGCTCCTGAGGTGAGGAACCGTTCCGTTCCAAGGATCGGTGCGGTACCGGCAAGACCGGCAAGCGCCCCCGAAATCACCATCGTCAAAAAGATGACGCGGGTGACGGAAATCCCGGCGGTACGTGCCGCATGCGGGTTAGCGCCCGCAGCGCGCAGCTCGAAACCGAAAGTGGAACGCTCAAGTAGCCACCATACGAACACTGCCGCAAGGATCGCGATGATGAACGACAGGTTGAGGCGGAACCCTCCACCGAGAAGGAGCGGATAGGTTGCGGTGTCATCAACATAAACGGACTTCCCTGGCGTTCCTCCGTCGCCATAGATCCACGAGCGGTTGAGGAGGTAGGCGAGAAATAGTGCGGCACAAGAGTTCATCATGATGGTGACGATGACTTCGTTAGCACCGACTTTAGCCTTCAGAAGACCGGGAATACCGCCCCAAATCATTCCGCCGATAATGGCGCAAATAATGGCGACAATCATATGAAGGATTAGCGGCAGGTGCAGGAATGCTCCGGCAAACAAACCGAAGATCATGCCCATAATGAACTGCCCCTGGACACCGATGTTGAACAGACCAGCGCGGAATGCCACAGAGATTGCCAGACCGGCAAGGATCAGAGGCACGGAGCGGGTCAGTGTCTCAGTCAGCGGCTTGAACATACCGACTGTTGAGCTCGCCTTGTAGTCGAACAGTGCGCCACGCACCAGCGAGGAGAAAAATGCCTGGAAAGTGGAGCCAACCTCGGCGAAGAAGTCCGAAGGACGGGCGAAGAGGTAGCCGGCGGTGCGCTGAACATCCTCGTCGAAGATGATGACGATGAGCGCGCCAATGAGCAACGCCGCCACGATGGCACCGAAGATGACCAGCGTATTCGTTTGATGCAGACGCTTGAGTACGCGGTTCATCAGTGGTGCGGTTTGTGGGTTCTGCTTCGCACTCAGCGAGTCCCCGGTTCCAGCAGGCTTGGGATCCGTCTGATTACTCATTTGTCGCCTCCTTCAACGCTGGCATCGGAGTCAATCGCTGTTGGGTGTGCAGCGGATTGGATACGCGCCTCTTCGAGTGGCACACCCGCCATCATCAGACCAAGAACGTCACGTGGCGTTCCTGCGGGGACGATGCCAACGATGCGACCGCGGTACATCACCGCGATCCGGTCAGCGAGCGCATCGACCTCATCAAGTTCGGTCGAGATGACAAGAACTGCGGTATTCGCGTCACGTTCCTGAACGAGCCGCTGGTAAACGAACTCGATTGAGCCGACATCGAGACCACGCGTGGGCTGCGATGCGACGAGCGCAGTGAGGGGTCGCGACAGTTCGCGAGCGAGGATTGCCTTTTGCTGGTTACCGCCCGACAGCGTGGAGATATTGTCATGTACGGAAGTCACACGCACGTCAAATTCGTCACGTAGCTTCTCCGCATTCGTTTCCACCACCGAAGGACGCATATTAATTCCCTGAGCGAAAGGCTCGCGGTCATACACGTCGAGAATCATGTTCTCGGCGATCGAGAACGACGCGATCATGCCGTCGGTCGAACGGTCTTCGGGGACAAAGCCAAGGTGGTGTTCGTGCAAGCGCTGCTTGATCGTCGAGGTGGCGACGTCTTTACCCCCAATTTCGACGCGACCCGAGTTCGGTTCGATCAGCCCGAGAATTGTTTGAGCAAGTTCGGTTTGACCGTTGCCCTGAACGCCGGCAACGCACACGATCTCGCCGCGGCGCACCTCAAGATCGACGTGATCGAGTGCCGTGTGACCGTCATCCTTGACCACCGACAAATTCGACACGCTCAGCCCGACTTCTCCGGGTTCGCGGTGTTCTTTGTCGACGCTGAGGTTAACGGGGCGCCCGACCATCTGGGAGGCGAGTTCCTTTTCCGTCGAAGACGGGGAGGCCTCACCGACGACCTTGCCACGGCGAATGACGGTAATGCGGTCAGCAACCGCACGCACCTCGCGCAGCTTGTGGGTGATGAACACGATCGAGGTGCCAGCGTTCTTTAGCTGCACCATGATCTCCATCAGTTCGTCGGTTTCCTGCGGCGTGAGCACCGCGGTGGGTTCGTCGAGGATGAGCACCTCGGCGCGACGCGACAGTGCCTTGATAATTTCCACGCGCTGCTGGGCGCCAACGGGGAGGTCTTCAATCTTCGCGTGCGGGTCGATGTCGAAACCGAAGCGTGCGGACAGCTCGTTGACGAGCCGCACCGCTTCGTCTTTGTTAATGATCCCGGCCGGACCGGTTGGCTCATAGCCGAGTGCGACCGATTCAGCGACAGTAAAGACGGGGACGAGCATGAAATGCTGATGCACCATGCCGATACCGGCGGCAACAGCGTCACCGGGTCCCTTAAAAGTTCGGACTTCGTCATCAATGACGATGTGCCCGTCGTCGGGCTGGTACAAACCGTATAGGACATTCATCAAGGTCGACTTGCCCGCACCGTTTTCACCGAGGAGCGCGTGAATTTCGCCCGGCTGCACGGTGAGGTCGATGTGATCGTTAGCAACGAGTGGACCGAAGACCTTGGTGATGCCTCGAAGTTCGAGTTTCACAAGTGATTCTTTCTGTTGAGTGGGGAGCACATTCTCCCGTTTTCGCGCACGCGACTGCTCTAATTCCCGCAAGCCTCACGCCCCGGTTGAAAGTTGTCCGGGACGTGAGGCTTGCGTCAGTGTCGTCGATGACCAGACCGCGTCGCGGTGTCAGTCACGTCAGGGCTGGTTGGTGGTTTCGACCTTGATCTCACCCGAGATGATCTGCTGCTTCACCTTTTCGACCTCGTCCTTAAGTTCCTGCGGAACCTTGGAGTCGAAATCGTGGAACGGAGCGATGCTCACGCCACCGTTTTCGAGCGTGCCGACGTAGGGGGTCGAGTTGAAGGAGCCGTCAACAACAGACTTCACGGTGTCGAACACAGCCGCGGAAATTTCCTTCATGACGGAGGTGAGCATGACGTCCTTGTACTTCGGCATGGTCTCGTAGCCGTCAGCGTCAACCCAGATGACCATCGCTTTGCCAGATTCCTTCGCGGCCGCAAGAGCACCTTCACCAACCGGACCAGCGACCGGCATGATGATGTCGGCACCCTGGTCGATCAGGGTGACGGAGGTGTTTTTACCCTTGGAGACGTCGGAGAAGTCGCCGGTAGCCTGCCCCTTCTGCGAGGCTTTGTCCCAACCGAGGAGCTTGACGTCGGTGGAGTGAACCTCGTTGTAGTGCTTCATACCGTCTTCGAAACCATCGGCGAAGATCGCGGTGGTCGGGATCTGCATACCGAGGAAGGTGCCGATCGAACCGGTCTGTGTCATGCCGGCGGCAACGTAACCCGCGAGGTAACCAGCTTCAGCGGTGTTGAACACAAGGGTGCGGGCGTTGGGCAGATCCTCAGCGAACCCGGAGTCAACGAGAGCAAACTTGACATCAGGATTAGCCTTAGCGATTGCTGACATCTGGTCGGCCATCTTGTAGCCAACACCGATGATAATGTCGCAACCTTCGGAGACCATGTTGGTCAGGTTCGGTTCAAAGTCAGAATCAGCATTGGATTCCGCGTACTTGACCTCAACACCGAGTTCCGTCTTCGCCTTCTCCATGCCGTTGTGACCGGATTCGTTGAAGGACTTGTCGTCGAAGCCACCCTCGTCGGAGACCATGCACGCCTTGACGCCAGCGGAACCGGCAGCCGAGTCCGAAGCGGTGCTGGAAGCGTCAGAGCCCGATTCCGGAGCTGCCCCGCACGCTGCGAGACCGAGTGCTGCGGCACATGCAACCGCCGCGAACTTGATCGTTGTCTTCACCGTTCCTCCTATAGGAAGTGTGTCGTGAACTGTTTCAAGAACGAGTCTCCCGCCGTTGACTCCGACTACCGCTAGGTAACTGGCGCCGGTGCCACGGGGCACGGGGGTGCCGTGTCGGTCCGCTCGTGTGCACACACAGTTTAGCGCACCGCCGAGGATGCTCCACTCACTTTTTCGACGGCTCCCGGATTGTCATAAAGCCGCAACAATTCCAACGAGCGCCTAGAGCAGGTCGGTCAATCCACTTTCACGCAAACGATCGACAACAATTTTGACGTCTTGAGCGCGTCGGCGTGCCGCCACAAAAACCACGTCATCCGTATCAACGACAACGCAGTCCTCAACTCCGAGGACAACGACGTGCCGACCCTTTTTTCTGCCACTTTCGCCATTGTCGCCATCCCCACTGTCCTCGTCACGCACATCGGCATGGCGACGTGTGAACACGACTGACCCTTCAGCCTCAATCAGGTGCGTGCGTGCGGTAACAGTCTCGTCACCGCGCTCGGTAGCGAGACAAGCGAGAGTGTCGAGATCCCCAAGATCGCACCACCCGACGGTTTCGGGAAGCTCAACGACAGCAACGTGACCGTCAGTGGCTGCGGGTTCCGCCACCGCATAGTCGAAAGCAATGGGTGTCAGCGCCTCCCAGGCACCCTGGCGTGCCCGCTCGTCAGACCACACATTCACGACGTGGCGCAGCCCGCGAGCAAGGTGCGGCTGGTAACGCTCCAAGCTATGTGCCAATACGTCGGCTCGCATGAGGAAAATTCCGGCATTCCACAAACAACCGGAATCGATCAGAGTATGCGCGGTATCGACGTCGGGTTTTTCACGGAACTCTCGAACAGCTCGCGCGTCACTATCCGAAGCGAGGATATCTCCGGGCTGAATATAGCCGTAGGCAGTGGAGGGCGCGGTGGGGCGCACACCGAGGGTGGTGATCCGGCCGGTCGTTTGCGCGGCGCACGCAGCGGTAACGACGTGCGCGCGGAAGATGTCGTCGTCGCCAATCACGTGGTCGGCGGCGAATGAACCGACAAGAGCGTCCTCCCCCCATTCATCGGCAATCAGAGCGGT
>JAEZVQ010000071.1 GCA_023420745.1 Actinomycetes bacterium | reverse complement strand
ACACTCGACATTGACGGGCTCGGTGTCGACGCGCTCTTCGTCGATCCGGCGCGACGCACCGGGCATGCGCGAGGGGCGCGTCGCATCGCCTCACCGGATCAGTGGTCGCCTCCCCTGCCGCTGGTGTGGTCGTGGCGAGGTCGCGGTCAGCACGGGGATTGCCTCGGGGTTAAAGTCGCTCCGGGGATCGACTACTCACAGATTCCCGCCGACGTGCAGGCACAGTGGGTGAGCGTCGATGGCTCACTCGTCGAAGCTGCGCTGTGGACACCGGGGCTGGCACCCGAAGGATCCGGCCGCTCGGCCACGATCGTCACCGCGAGCGACATCCTCACCCTCAGCGAGCCCGGTGCAGCGAACTCGGCACCGACTGCCCTCGACCCCATCGCGGTCTCAGAGGTCATCGTGGAGCCCGATCCGGCAATCATCCGTGCGGGTCTCCTCGCTCATTTCGCAGACATTGCCATGCCCGGCAGCTCCGTCATCGCCCCGGGAATCGCCTACCTCACCGCATCCACTGCGCCAATGCCGCCGTGGGATCGCGTGTGCGCCGCGTTCTCTGTACTCGAGGTGACGAAGCTGAAATCGGCGGCGATTGCCACCGCGGTTCAACACGCCTGCGAAAGCTGCGGCATCGACGCGACCAGCTGCGATATTGAGGTGAAAAAGCGCGGCTGTGACATTGACCCGGCTGCTGTGCGTCGCGAGGTGATGGCGCGCCTGCATCGAGGACGAGATCGCGGGGCTCGACCAAGCCGCAAGCCTGGCTCGTCGAGCGCACGTCTCACCGTCATCGCCACCCGCCTCGGTACCCGCCATGGGGCAATCGTGGCGCGGCGCTTACCCATCAGTGAGCCGTCAATGTCGAATGAGTGAGGCATGGTTGCGCCACCGGTAAACCGTCGGTGAGCCATGGGTGAGACATGTCCCAGTGTGTGGCTGGCGGTCGCGTCGAGCCCGCATCCTTGTCACACTGAAAAGGTAGCGTGAGGCGACAGCGAAAGGATGGTGACTCGTGGATTTTCACCCATCAGCACGCTCGACACTCGGGATCGAGTGGGAACTCCAAATGGTCGATATGGATACCGGCGACTTGCGTCAAAGCGCCGACGCTGTCCTTGACGTCATTGACGCAGACGGCACCCACCCGCATATCCACCGCGAGATGCTGCTCAACACCATCGAAATCACGTCGAAACCGCGTCAACTGTGTAGCGAATGCCTCGACGACCTCACCGCGCTCGTCGGCGTCATTGAACCGGTGACGACACCGATGCGCATTGCGCTTGCCTCCGCCGGCACCCACCCCTTCGCCCGCCCCGCCTACCAGCGGGTGACGGATTCGGCACGCTACGCCGACCTGGTTGAGCACACACAGTACTGGGGGCGGCAAATGCAGCTCTACGGTGTGCACGTCCATGTCGGTGTTGAGGATCAGCGCAAAGTACTTCCGATTATGCGCGCGCTGATGACGCGCTTTGCGCATCTCCAAGCGCTCTCCTCATCGTCACCGCTGTGGGCGGGCGAACACACGGGCTACGCGTCGAATCGCGCGATGTACTTCCAACAGCTCCCCACCGCCGGCATCCCCCAGCAGTTCGACACGTGGGAACAGCTCGACCGCTACGTCGACGACATGGTTCATACCGGTGTCATCACCGACTTTTCCGAGGTGCGCTGGGATATTCGCCCCTCACCCACACTCGGCACTATCGAGGTGCGCGTCTTCGATGCGGCGACAAATATTCGCGAGGTCGGTGTGCTCGCCGCGCTCACGCAATGCCTGGTCGAGCACTATTCGCGCATGATCGACCGCGGTGAGGAACTGCCTCGCATCCCCGACTGGTTCGCCGCGGAAAACAAGTGGCGTGCTTCGCGCTACGGGATGGACGCCACCCTCATTGTCGACCACACCGGTCGGCAAGAAGATGCGGTGACGACACTGCGCACCATGCTCGATGAGCTGCGTCCGATTGCCGAGGATCTCGGGTGCCGCGACGAGCTCGAAGGAGTCAACGACATTCTTCGCCGAGGCACTGCTGCCTCTCGCCTCATCATCGCGGGCGCCCGCCACACGATGGAAGGGCAAGCGATGGTTGATCTCATGCGCGCCGAGTTCCGGGCAGGCAAGCCCATCGACGCGCTGTCTTTCGTCGCGCCCAAACCCAATGAGCTCAAACCGATCCCGGCTCGCCAATAGCAACCAAGCCACTCAGTAGCTTCACGCCCACTCAGTAACGGTCAATCACACCGGCCGCGACGAGTCCGCGCGCCAGCCCGTCCTGTCCAATCGGCGGGGCGACGAGCTGCGCGGCGGCGCGGATTGACGCGGTTGCGTTACCCATGGCGATACCAAGCCCCGCAGCTTCGATCATTTCGAGGTCGTTGGGCGAATCGCCAACGGCGACAGCCGCCTCCACCCCGACGCCAACACAATCGAGAACCGCGAGCATTCCCACGGCTTTGGTAGTGCCGGCAGTGACGAGCTCGTAGGTCTCACCGTCCCCGGTGTCGATTGAACCGGGGACGAGAGAAAACCGCGATCCAAGCCCGCGACGAATGTCCTCAATCCCCAGCCCGGCACCGTGAGGGATGGTGAACGTCACCTTCGCCGGCGCAACCGGGCGCGCCTGGCGAACGTAGGGCGCGACGAGGTCGAGGTACGCCGCCCAGTCTGACGATTCCGTGTCCCCCTCACTGTCGCCTCGATTGCTCGCAGCGTCGCTGTTGCGGATGTGGTGGAACTTGTCGAGGTAGTTATCGACGGAGTACACAGCATCGGGCGATACCCACACGGAGCCCGCGTGGTGGCGGGCGAGGAAAGCGAGGATCCACTCGACGTCCTCGTCCATCATTCGCTCATCGCGCACGACCGTGTCGCCAACCCGTACGTACGCCCCGTTCGATCCCACCATCCCGTCAAATCCGAGCTCCCATAGCCACGGGTAGATCTCGGGTGCGGAACGTCCCGTGCAGATGTAGAGGTGGTGGCCGAGCTCGCGTGCGCGCGATAGCGCCCGACGTGCCGAATCAGGAACCGTTTGCGCCGACGTCACCACAGTGCCGTCGAGGTCGAGGAAAATGTGGAGGCTACCACGGCTTGCCGTCGCGTCATTCATCGCCATCTGTTCTCCTCATGCCCGCTCCACGATGGGAGATCAATATCAATATACGTGGAGGTGAAGTGCTCGTCGTCATCGAGGATCCATCCCCATTGCTTATAGGTGCGGATCACCGGCCACACGTCCCTGATTTCGAGTGCGGGGACGGCGTCTTCGAGGGATTTGATGAACGCGGGAATCTGCCCGACCGACTTCAACTGTGCCGAAAGCGCGAGGTTTGCCGGTCCGGTGAGCTGCAATACCGTGCGCAGTGCGGGGTTATTCAATAGCAGTCGGATCAGCGGGGCGTGTCGCTCGGGCAGTCGGGCATAGCAGTTGATGCGGATCGGCGAGTCGAGCAAATCGGGCGAATAGAAGGTGCGCAGCAGTACGTTGGGGTTGCCGATCACGCGCGCCAGCGCTCGCTGTCGACTGGAAATCGAGTGACCGTGGTGGTCGTCGAGGATAACGTCGTTTGCGCTGAGGCGACAGTCGGCGACCAGCTGTCGCAATACCGAGTAGTCGTGCGTCGTCAAATACCCCGAATACTCTGGGATTTTCGGATGGTAGTGCAACAGATAGTGTTCGTAAGCAGTGCGTTGAGATTGCGTCAGCCCGAACTGCTGGCTATGCCGACCGATCCTGTGGTACGTGGTGATCAGCGCAAGCTCGGTGCGGGTAATATGCGGGATTTGCCGAATATTGGGCACGACATCCTCGCACATCTCAGCCATTGACGGGGCGATCAGCGTGGCGATCAGGTCTCGACCGTGCCCCGCGCTGTCGAGTTGAACGACACGAGGGTGGCGCTGCAATGCCTCGATGACCGCGCGTTGACGCCCCGGGGTCACGTCAATGTCGAGGAATGCGGAGAGGCTGTGCCCGAGGCGTGGCAGGGGTTGAGCCGAAAACACGATTCTGCGCTGCTGCTTCAACTGCTCGATATGTTTGATCAGTGTCGGAGTGCTACATCCGACAATCTGAGCGGCACGCGACAGCGCGATACGAGGGTGCGCGGTGAGTAGCGATAGTGCTGCGGTCGTCAATGGATCGACTGACGCCGGCACACAAGCGCGATCAAAAACGACCATAATCGCCAAAACCATTGCCTTGCATGACTAGATTATACGTTTTCCCGCTACATTCGCGCGCGGTTCTTAAATTTACTTGGTTAGCTTGACGCGAATTCGTAGAGTGAAGCTGGCGTTAACAAAGATTGTGAAGGAGCTATCTGATGGAACACTACGCCGTCAATACCGCAGACGTCATCGCGTGGCGCCGCCATATTCATGCTCATCCAGAACTGTCGTTCGAGGAGCACGAAACCGCACAGTTCGTTGAAGAAAAGCTGCGTTCTTTCGGTGTGGAAACGACGCGCGGCGGTGAAAACCGCACGGCGGTGATCGGTCGAATCCACGGAACAAAACCACTCGCCGACGGTGAAAAAGCGAAAACCGTTTTGCTTCGTGCCGACATGGATGCACTGCCGCTGAGTGAAGCCACCGGTGAAGAGTTTTCCTCGACCGTCGAGGGTGTGTGCCATGCCTGCGGCCACGATGCGCACACCGCGATGCTGCTCGGCGCCGCGCAGGTTCTGGCCGAACATCGCGAGGACTTCGCTGGCACTGTGGTGCTGTGCTTCCAGCATGCGGAAGAAAAGAATCCCGGTGGGGCTATCGAGCTGGTCAAGGAAGGCGTGACCGAGGGTGTCGATGCGGCGTTCGGGATCCACGTGATGAATGAGCCGCTGGGGAAAGTTTCGATTTGTAAAGGTCAGGCCTCGACCTCTGCCGGTGGCGCATTCATCACTTTCCACGGCACCGGCGCCCACGGGTCGATGCCGCACAAGGGGCACGACCCGCTGCTCGCCGCGGCACAAGCAATCGTTGCTCTCAACACGATCACCTCACGCAATACCGACCCCTCGCACACTGTGATCGTCAACGTCGGCACCTGCGAATCCTCTACCAAAGCACCGAATGTCATCGGTGACTGGGCGAAGATCGGGGTGTCAATCCGCACCCTCGATGACAACGACTACGCCCTGTGCGTCAAACGCGTGACCACGATTTGCGAATCGATCGCGCAAGCCTGCGAATGTACTGTCGAGTTTGGCTGGGTCGACACCTACCCGATCATCTACAACGACGACGCCGTGTGCGATATCGCCTATCAGGCGATTAACGAGGCAATGCCGGGCGTGGCCTTCTACGGGCCGGGAACCTCCGCATCGGAGGATTTCTCCCACATTGCCCGCGAAGTTCCCTCATGCTTCATGTTCCTCGGGGCTGGCAGCAGCGACGAAGGCTACAACTTCGTCAACCACCACCCCTCGTTCACCATCAACGAAGAGTGCCTGGAGATTGGCGTGCGCTGCCATGTGGCCACCGCACTCGGAGTGCTGCAGGGTATCAATCAATAACGTTTCGCGATTCCGGTGTGAACTGTCCTCAGGTTCGCACCCACTCACTCGACCGCTTGTGTCATCGAGAAAGAAGAAAACAGTGAATCTATCGAAGACCCAAAAAGGGATTTTTGCCACCCTTTTCCTCATCGGGTTGCTGGCAAATATCGAAAAGGGGATTGTTGGCGTCATCGGTCCGTACCTGATGGACGGCGACTACATGGGTGCCTTGGGGCTCAAGACCTTCAACGGGTCGCAGCTCGGCCTCATCACCACCCTGTTCTACGTCTCCTTCATCGTGATGACGTTCGGTGCCGGCTGGTTTGTCGATAAGTTCGGCTACCGCAAGTTCATCCCAGCTGCACTCGCTGTTTTGCTCGTCGGCTGTCTCTTCTTCGGCTTCGCCGGTTATTCGTCAACGGCGGCGATCTTCATCCTCATCCCGCTGGCTCGCCTCGTCATCGGTTTCGGTCAGGCTGGCTACACCAACGGTGCTCCACCGATTATTGCGAAGAACTTTGCCGCCCAGCAGCGCGGTTCCGTCCAGGGCAACGTCGTGGCCACCGCCGGTATCGGCACCATCTTGTGCTACCTCGTGCTCGATCCGTTGGTCGTGCGCTATGACTTCCGCTACGTGTACTTCCTCCTCGTCCTCCTCATCGCCGTTGCCTTGGTCATGTTCTGGGTGCTCGTCCCCAGTGACGAAAACGCGGTGATGGCAGCAGAAGCCTCACCGCAAGGCAAGAAGCCGGAAGTGAAGTTCAGCGAAGCGTGGACGAACCGCAACACCCTCGTCCTTGCTCTCGCACTGCTCATCAACAACCTTGTCGGAGTGGGATTGCTCAGCTGGGCATCGACGATGTACGCCAAGCAATTCGGCTTGACCTACACCCAGAAGATCATCATCCTCTCGATGTACGGCGTCAGCCTCTACATTGCGACCTCAACCGGCCCGACATTGATCAAGAAGTACTTTGACAAGCAAGAACGCAAATTCATGCTGCTCACCTCCTGCTGCGGTGGCGTGCTGCTGCTGGGCACGGTTCTCATCGGCAACCTGTGGACATCAGCCGTGTGCCTGTGGCTGTCGAACCTCATGATTATGTGGGCGTTCTCCGGCATCTTGGTGTTGCCCTACCGTTTGATTCCGCTGCGCATTATCGGCTCGGCATTCGCCGTCATCAACATCGGTGCCTTCGTTGGTGGCTTGCTGCAGGGTGTGGGGATCGGCTTCCTCTTCGATGCCACCGGCGGATTTATCGTGCCGTTTGTCGCCCTCGGCGTGCTCGCGGTAATCGGCGGCGTGGTTCCCTACCTTCTCAAAGAGGTGGATACCACCGCGGCGTGAGCGGCGTTCACCGTGTGTCACGGTGTCATGCGTGAACTGCGTCATCCGTGAACTGCACTGAAGGTCTGGTGTGAGGTCGTCGCCTCGCACCAGACCTTCATCATTGTGTCCGCGCACGGTCGGCGCGGTGTGCTCGTCAGCGTGGGATCCCCCTTAGCGCATCGACGGACACGAGAGCGACATATGCGAATCCGGGGAGAAATCGAGGGGCGAGCCCGGTACGCCGGCGCGCATGAGCGTCGATCCCATGGCTGCGATCTGCGCCCCGTTATCGGTGCAGAATCGCAGCGGAGGAATTCTCACGGTCATGCCGTGTTCAGCGGCACGTTCAACAAGGAGCTCGCGCAGTCGCGAGTTAGCAGAGAACCCGCCACCAACGACGATGGTGTCACAGTCAGCATCGAGTGCTGCGCGCACAGTTTTCGAGGTGAGTGAATCGTTGATCGCCTCAGAGAATCCTGCGCACACGTCGGCGACACTCACCTCACGCTCGGCTTCCCTCATGCCGTTGACGTAGCGTGCCACCGCCGTTTTCAGCCCGGAGAAGGAAAAATCATAGCGGTGGGTATCCCGGTAGCGCCCGCCTTCCAGCCCACGGGGGAATCGAATAGCCTGCGGATCTCCTTCACGGCTCAGCCGATCGACATGCGGCCCGCCGGGGTAGGGCAAACCGAGCAGGCGCCCAACCTTGTCGAAGGCTTCTCCGGCCGCGTCGTCGAGTGTGCGTCCCAGCGACTTCACGTCGCTGGCGAGGTCGCGCACGTCGAGGATATTGGAATGGCCGCCGGATACCACTAAACCGATGAAACGCTGGGGGAACGGGCCATCGACAAGCTCGTCCACGGCGAGGTGTCCGAGGACGTGGTTGACTCCGTAGACGGGGACGCCGAGGGTGATCGCTAGTGCTTTCGCCGCGCAGATCCCCACGGTGAGCGACCCGATCAACCCCGGTCCTGCCGCCACCGCCACCGCATCAATGTCGCCCAGCGCGACACCGGATTGAGCCAATGTCGATTCGAGTGTGGGAAGGAACGATTCGAGGTGGGCGCGCGAGGCGATTTCGGGAATAATCCCCCCGTAGCGCGCATACTGATCCATCGAAGTTGCCGTGGTGTCGCACAGCAGCTCACCGCCGCGCACGATGGCCACGCCTGTTTCATCGCAGGTCGATTCCACTCCGAGGACTACTGGTTCTCGCGTCGCTTTCACGCCCGCCATTCTACGCCGTAGCGCCCGCACGCTGAGATGATGTTCCTGTGCTCCCAGCCGTAGCTTTGACACAATGACACTATGAGCACGCTGATTTTCCTCGATCTGGACGGAACCGTTCTCGACTCGCGCCAGCAGGTTCCGGACTCTGCTCGTCGAGCACTGGCCGAAGCAGTGAAGCGAGGTCACACGCTGTTCATGTGCACCGGGAGGTCAATCCCGGAGCTCTACCCGTCACTGTGGGATTTCGGTTTCCGCGGTGTGGTCTCCTCCAACGGGGCGTTTTGCCAGCTCGATGAGCGGGTACTCGCCGATCATTCGCTCAGCGCCGCGGAGATTGTCGCAGTCGAGGATACGCTCGCCGACCTCGAGGCGCGATGGTGGTGGCAAACCGCGCAGGGACTGTACTCGCCCAACGACTATCTCGCGTATTTTCATTCCGCGGGAGCGAATGCGAACGGGATGGAGGGGGACTGGACGCGCTACCTCGACCATGTCAGCACCCACTACTTCGACGGCACACCGACGCGCGCGGCGAAGGGGATGTTCACACTTCCCGCGCACTCCCCCATCACCATTGAGGAGG
>JAEZVQ010000005.1 GCA_023420745.1 Actinomycetes bacterium | reverse complement strand
GTGAGGAAACCGCGCTGCTCGACTCCCTCGAAGGTCGCCGCGGCCACCCGCGTTTGAAACCCCCCTTCCCCGCGGTCGAAGGGCTCTACGCGCGACCAACCGTCGTCAACAACGTCGAGTCGATCGCCCAGGTCGCCGGGATTTTTTCCCACGAGGACGGCTGGTTCACGTCAATGGGTACGGAAAAGTCTGCCGGTCACGGTCTCTTCTCCGTTTCCGGTCACGTCAACCGTCCCGGCCAGTTTGAAGCGCCGTTTGGCATCACCATGCGCGAACTCATCGACATGGCCGGCGGTATTCGCGACGGTCACCGGTTGAAGTTCTGGACCCCGGGTGGATCCTCAACACCAATCTTCACCGAAGATGAACTCGACGTCCCCCTCGACTACGAGTCTGTCGGAGCCGCCGGGTCGATGCTCGCCACGCGCGCACTCCAAGTCTTCGACGAAACCACGTCGGTCGTGCGCGTGATCACCCGCTGGACCGAGTTCTATCAGCACGAGTCCTGCGGGAAGTGCACGCCATGTCGCGAAGGCACCTACTGGATGAAACAGATCATGCTGCGACTCGAACAGGGACGCGGGCAGGCGGGCGATATCGACCTCCTCGACGAAATCGCCGGAAACATTGCCGGACGTTCTTTCTGCGCTCTCGGTGACGCAGCGGCAACGCCGGTTCGTTCCGGCATCGCGAAGTTCCGCGACGAGTTTGAAGCGGGGTTGACCACGCCAGCGCGTGAACTCTTCCCCTACGAGGCATCCGCCGTCTTTACCTCAGGAGGCACGCGATGACCCAGGAAACCACCGAGATGGTGAACCTCACCATCGACGGCACGCCGGTCAGTGTCCCGAAAGGCACGCTGATTATCCGTGCCGCAGAACAGGCTGGGATTCGCATCCCACGTTTCTGCGACCACCCGCTGCTGAAGCCGGCGGGCGCCTGCCGTCAGTGCCTCGTTGACGTGGCCGCCCCCGATCGTTCCGGTGAGGTGCGTCCCTTCCCCAAGCCGCAGGCCTCATGCACGATGACCGTGATGGAAGGGATGGTCGTCAACACCCAGCACACTTCGGAAACCGCCATGAAAGCCCAGAAGGGCATCATGGAGTTCCTCCTCATTAATCACCCGCTCGACTGTCCAATCTGCGACAAGGGTGGGGAGTGCCCGCTGCAAAACCAGGCAATGAGCGAGGGGCGCGAGACCTCGCGGTTTATTGACGCCAAGCGCGTGTTCCGCAAGCCGGTTTCGCTGACGTCGACGGTGATGCTCGACCGCGAACGCTGCATCCTGTGCCAGCGTTGCGTGCGCTTCGGCAAGCAGATCGCCGGCGACGCTTTCATCGACCTCCAAGGTCGCGGTGGCGGCACCGCGCCGACGGATGACCACGAGTTTATGGGGGAGCAGATCGGCACTTTCGATACCGCGGTGCTCGACTTCCACAACCCCGACTACCACAGTGATGAGATTGTGCGCACCGCCGACGCGGTTGGTCCCTACGGGGCGCCGGCATTGCCGGGCAGCCACCACTGCGGACCGGTGAGTGAGGACGCGCTCGACGAATCCGGGCGTCCCTTCGCGTCGTACTTTGCCGGCAACACGATCCAGATCTGCCCAGTTGGTGCGCTGACATCTTCGGCCTATCGTTTCCGCGGTCGCCCCTTCGACCTTGTCTCTACCGCAGGCGTGAGCGAACACGACGCTTCCGGCTCAGCTATCCGCGTCGACGTTCGCCGCGGTGAGGTCGTGCGTCGCCTCGCCGGTGAAGACCACGACGTCAACGAAGAGTGGATCACCGACAAAGACCGCTTCGCCTACCGTTGGACGACTGCCGACGACCGGCTGCGAATGCCGCTCGTGCGTGAAAACGGCGAACTTGTCCCCACGTCGTGGGCGGACGCGATTGACCGTGCCGCACGCGGTCTGGCGGCTGCCCGTCAGGCTCATGCCGCCGACCCGGAGCAGCGGATTGTACTGATGCCGGGCGGTCGCCTCACCGTCGAAGATGCCTACGCGTGGTCGAAGTTCGCGCGTGTGGCGATGGGCACTAACCAGGTTGACCAGCGGATGCGCTCAACCAGCCTGGAAGAAACGCAGTTCCTGGGTCACTACGTTGCCGGTCGCGGTCTCGACGTCACCTACCGTGACCTCGAAAAGGCTGGGCGCGTGCTCATCGTTGGCTGCGAAGTTGAAGACGAAATCGGCAGCGTGTTCCTGCGGTTGCGCAAGGGAGTGCTCGCCGGTGGCGTGAAGGTCAGCGTCGTCGCCCCGATGACCACGTCGGGGTCGCACAAGCTCAGCGCCGACGTCATCCACGCAGCCCCGGGGGAGGAACCGCGAATCCTCGACGAACTCGATGCCACGCTGCGTGAGGAACTGCGCGAGGGCATCGTCATTGTCGGTGAACGTGCTGTCGATATTCCCGGTCTGTACTCTGCGGTGGCGCGTCTCGTCGAGAGCACCGGTGCGCGAGTGGCGTGGATCCCACGTCGAGCGGGAGAGCGCGGCGGGGTTGACGTGGGTGCGTTGCCGCAACTGCTGCCCTTCGGTCGTTTTGTTGACGACGCTGAGGCGCGTGCTGATCTCGAAGCCGTGTGGGGTGCGACGATTCCCACCGAGGGTGCGATGTGCACCGTCGACTCGGTGCGTGCCAGCGTGCAGACCCCGGCTGCGGCGATGATCCTCGGCGGTATCGACTCGCGTGACTTCCCGGTTCCGAGCGTGCTCACCGACGCGGTGCGCGCGGCGAGATTCGTAGTCAGCCTCGAGGTGCGAGCCTCCGATCTCACTGAACTCGCCGACGTGGTATTCCCGGTGGCGCCGGTGACCGAAAAGAACGGCACCTTCATCAACTGGGAAGGGCGTTTGCGCCCCTTCGGTCAAGCACTGTCTTCGCGCAGCCTGCCCGACCGCGAGGTACTCCACCAGCTTGCGGCAGAAATGGGAATCGACCTTGGCGTCGCCACCCTCAAGGACACCCACGCGGAAATCAACGAGTTGATGGGCTGGGATGGAGCGCGCATCGAGGCGCCCGTGGAGGCGCCGGCACAGCTGCGCCTGCCCACCGACGGTCGCTGCGTGCTTGCCACCCACAAGCCGATGCTCGACGAGGGTCGACTCCAAGATGGTGCCGAGGAACTCGCCGGCAATGCGCGCCGGTCGATCATCCTCGCCTCGGGCGCCACGCTGGCGGCACACGGTCTGACCGATGGAGACCTCGCGACGGTGAGCACCGAACGCGGATCGGTGACCCTGCCGGTCTTCGCTCGAGATCTGCCTGACGGCGTGGTGTGGCTGCCCGAATGTTCGCGCGGCTGCCACGTCCATGAAACTCTCGGGGCCCGAACCGGGTCCGTCGTCACCATCACACGTACGGAGGTGACCAAGTGACTTCGCTGTCGACTGTGGTGGCCACGGCACCGACCCTGGTGCCGTTCGCGCCGCCAACGACCGCTCCCGCCGACTTCAGCGAGGAGACCTGGTGGCTCAGCCTCATCAAGGCACTGTTCATCGTCGTCTTCCTCATCGCGTCGGTGATTATGGCGCTGTGGTTTGAACGTCGCGTCCTCGCACGGATGCAGACCCGCCCCGGCCCCAATGTCGCCGGTCCGCTCGGCTTGTTCCAAGCCTTCGCCGACGCCGGCAAGCTCCTGTTCAAGGAAGATATTTGGACGGATCGCGCGGAGAAGTTCATCTACTTCATCGCCCCGTCAATCTCAGCTTTCTCCGCGTTCATGGTGCTTGCCGTGATCCCCATGGGACCGAATGTGTCGATTGCTGGGCATTCAACACCGCTTCAGCTGGCCGACACGCCGATTGCCATCCTCTATATCCTGGCGATCGCCTCACTCGGTCTGTACGGCATTGTCCTCGGCGGCTGGTCGACACGCTCGACACTGCCGCTGCTCGGATCGGTGCGGTCCGCGGCGCAGGTGGTGTCCTACGAACTCGCGATGGGCATGTCGCTGGTTTCCGTGTTCCTCGTGTCGGGTTCGATGTCCACCTCCGAAATCGTGGCCGCGCAGCAGCGCGTGTGGTGGGGGTTCGCGCTTCTACCCGCGTTCATCGTCTACTTCATTTCCATGGTGGGCGAAGTCAACCGTCTGCCCTTCGACCTGCCTGAAGCGGAAGGTGAACTCGTCGCCGGTCACATGACGGAATACTCGTCGATGAAATTCGGCTGGTACTACCTGTCGGAATACATCAACATGTTCAACGTGTCCGCCGTCGCAACCACCGTGTTCCTCGGCGGATGGCACGCACCATTCGGGCTGTCGATGATCCCCTTCGTCGATTTCAACTCCGGCTGGTGGCCGATGCTGTGGTTCATTGCGAAACTGTGGGTATTCTTCTTCTTCTTCGTGTGGATTCGAGGAACGCTCCTGCGATTCCGCTACGACCAGTTCATGGCACTGGGATGGAAGATTCTTATCCCCGTCTCTCTCGGCTGGCTGGTCATCGTGGCGATCCTCCAGGGCGTGCGGATGTGGGTCACCGATTCGATGCTGCTGATCTTCGGCGCCATTATTGCCGTGTTCCTCGTGGTCATGATCGTCATGTGGCTTGCCGACACTCCCGGTCGCAAGGATGACGCGGCTGCTGAGGAACCCTTCGATGCTTTCGCCGGCGGTTACCCCGTGCCGCCACTGCCCGGACAGACGCTGCCGCCCTCGCCTCGAGCCGGTCGCGTCGTGAAGGAGCCTGCACATGAGTGAGCACACCTCTTCCAACGACGATATGCGCTACGAGCACGACGAACGCGGTTTCCTCGGGGAACTGTTCGCCCCGGTGGCCGGTTTTGGAGTCACCCTGTCATCCCTGTTCCGACCGACCGTCACCGAGCAGTACCCCTTTGAAGGGCCCTACGTCATGCCTCGGTTCCACGGGCGTCACCAGCTCAACCGCTACCCGGACGGTTTAGAAAAGTGCATTGGCTGCGAGCTGTGCGCCTGGGCGTGTCCGGCTGATGCGGTCCTCGTCGAAGCGGGGAATAACACGCCGGAGGAACAGTACTCACCCGGCGAACGTTACGGGCGGGTCTATCAGATCAATTACCTCCGCTGCATTTTCTGCGGTCTGTGCATTGAAGCGTGCCCGACGCGCGCGCTGACAATGAGCAACGACTTTGAGCTCGCGGACTACCACCGTGCCGACCTCATCTACGAAAAGCCGCAGATTCTTGCCCCGCTCGAGGATGGGATGCTGGCGGCACCGCACCCGATGGTTGCCGGCAAATCCGACGGGGACTACTACCGCGGTGAGGTCACTGCGCCGACCCGCGAGCAAGTCGAATGGGTGCGTGCTCGACGCCCCGACGATCCCACGCTCGAATCGGCAGCGCGGGCGGCGGGTGCCGTATCCGCACCGCCGACACCCCCGACCGTGACCAATGGCGAGGAGGCACACGCATGATGTCCACCGGTCCCCTCATGTCCGGCATGGGCGAGGCGATCCTATTCTGGGTTGTCGCTGCCATCATGGTTGCCGGTGCGCTCGGGGTGCTGTTCTTCAAGAAAGCCGCCTACTCGGCGATCTCCATGGTGACGGTGATGCTCGGTCTTGCCGTCATGTACTTCATGTTGTCGGCACCGTTCATGGGCGTCGTGCAGATCGTCGTCTACACCGGCGCGATCATGATGCTGTTCCTCTTCGTGCTGATGATGATTGGTCTTCAAGCCTCCGACCACTACACCCAGCAGCGACGGTCGAACATTATTGTTGCCGCTGTGGTGGGGGCAATCCTCGCCGTGACACTGTCCACTATCGTGGTGATGACGAACCTGCCGGCAACGATGGACTACACGGCGGATGCGCATTCTGACGAGCCGATTGAAGCCCTCGCAACCACCCTGTTTTCCAATTACTGGTTCTCCATGGAACTCGCGGCAGCGCTGCTCATCACCGCCGCGATCGGCGCAGTGCTTCTCACTCACGGTGATCGCCTGACCCCGAAGCGCACCCAGAAGAACGTCGTCGACGCGAAGATGGCGGCCTACGCGGCATCGGGACGCCACGTCGGTCAGCACACGGCACCCGGTGTGTACGCGGGGTCGACGGCTCCTGACGTTCCGGCACTGTCGGGTGAAACTCTCGAGGGCGTCAAAGAATCGGTGCCACGTGTGCTGCGTGTTCGCGGCTTGGCGCGCACCATCGGCTCCCTCGACCCTGAACTCGTGTCGAACCTGCGCGACGAACGTGACGGCCGCGCGTCGGATTCAACTGACGACAACGTCGCGCATATGGGAACTGCGGGCACCCAGCGGGTCACCCAGTCACAGGCTTGGGGCATGGCAGGACACGGTGCTCCCGGCGGTCTCAACCAGCACGAGGTCGACGAGGCGTCGGTGAAGGAGGAAAATCCGCAATGAGTCTCAGCTACTACCTGGTACTCGCCCTCATCCTCTTTGCTGTCGGCGCGGTCACCGTCGTGGTGCGCCGATCCGCAGTGATCTCTCTGATGGGCGTGGAACTGATGCTCAACTCAGCGAACCTCACCCTGGTGACCTTCGCGCGCATCTATGGTGACTACTCCGGTCAGGTGATGGCCTTCTTCGTCATGGTTGTTGCCGCCGCCGAGGTGGTCGTCGGGTTGTCCATCATCGTGTCGATCTTCCGTTCGCGTCGCACCACGTCGGTCGACGAAGTGAACCTCTTGAAGAACTGAGGTGCCACACGTGATTCCATTGATTTCCGCTTCCGCCGAGCACGCTGCTGAGGCTGTTGCCAGCACGCCTGCTCACGGTATCGCCGCACTGGCTTGGCTGATGATTGCCATTCCCATGGCGACGTCGGCGCTGCTGCTCATCCTCGGACGGGTTTCCGACCGCTGGGGGCACTGGCTGGCCGTCATCGCCTCCTGGGCTTCCTTCGGTGTTGGTGCGGCAATCCTCGTCGAGATCCTCGGGCTTTCCGTCGAGGCGCGACGCATGGTGCAGCCGCTGTTCACGTGGATTCCAGCCGGAGACGAACTGTCGGTGACCG
>JAEZVQ010000142.1 GCA_023420745.1 Actinomycetes bacterium | reverse complement strand
GTCAGCTCCCTTTGGCCGCTCGGGCACTCCGCCGTGTCACGTCACGAGCAGCTCATGCCCCTCGTTCGGTGCCGTGCAAGCGTATCAAAGCTGTCGGCGGGTTTGCCAATTCAAACCCTGCGGATGCGCCTCATTGTGATCCACTTCTCGCAACCGTCGCCGCACCGCGGCGAGGTGTCCTAAAGTGGAGACGTTCGCGATATGCGCCCCGGGTCACACGCCGCGCTCGACGCGGATGGTGAGCATTGGGGAAATGACATCCAGGAGGGAAACGTGGCTGATTCATCATTCGACATCGTCAGCGAAGTCGATCGTCAGGAGGTCGACAATGCCGTCAACCAGGCGGCGAAAGAAGTCAATACGCGCTATGACTTCCGCAATGTCGATGCGCGAATCGATTACACCGGCGACGTCATCACATTGGAAGCGAACTCACCTGAACGAGTACTCGCCATCCTCGACGTGTTGCAATCGAAGCTGATTCGACGCTCAGTGTCGCTCAAGGCGGTAGATTTTGGTGAGCAAGATCCAAAGATCTCCGGGAAAATCTACCGTCTAGCCGGTTCTCTGCGTGAAGGATTGAGCCAGGAAAACGCGAAGAAAATCACCAAGATTATCCGCGATGAGGCACCGAAGGGTGTCAAAGCGGTGATTCAGGGCGATTCCGTGCGCGTCTCGTCGAAATCTCGCGACGACCTCCAAACCACGATTCAGGTCGTCAAGAATGCCGATATTGACGCAGCACTTCAGTTCACGAACTACCGCTGACCGTGCTGATGCCGCACGACCAGCGGTAGCCGATTCTGCTACAACACGCCTCCTACGGGCGTTGAATACCACCGCCAGCCATCTGTTCCAATCGTGCGATGCGCTCACGCATTGGCGGATGGGTGGAGAAAAACTGCTTCACCCCTGAGGCAAACGGGTTGGCAATCATCATCGCTGCCGTGTTTTGACGCGCAGGTGTCGGTTCCAAAGGCATTGCCTGATTCCCCACTTCCAGACGACGAAGCGCCGAGGCGAGGGCGAGAGGATCTCCCGACAGGATCGCCCCATCGTGGTCGGCTTCAAACTCGCGAGTACGAGAGATACTCAACTGGATCAGCGTTGCGGCGAGCGGAGCAAGCAGCACCATCAGCAATGAGGCGATAGCGGACGACCGTCCATTTCCGTCGCGCGAACCACCCATGAACATCATCATCTGCGCAATCGACGTGATGACGCCCGCCATTCCCGAGGCAATCGTCGAAGTGAGAATGTCACGGTTATACACATGCATTAGCTCATGGCCGAGGACAGCGCGCAGCTCACGCTGATTGAGAAGCTGCATAATCCCCTGCGTGCAGCACACGGCAGCATGTTCGGGGTTACGCCCTGTAGCAAACGCGTTCGGTGTCATCGTCGGAGCAATGTAGAGCTTCGGCACCGGCTGCCCTGCACGCTGGGCAAGTTCTGCCACCATCGCGTGCAACTCGGGGTATTGCTCAACTGACGCCGGCACCGCATTCATTGACCGTAGGGCAAGTGACGCGGAGTTCCAGTAGGTGAAGATATTCATTGCGATACCGAATACCGCTGCCCCGAGGATCCACGCAGAGGATTGGAAATGCGCAGATAGCGCCGCGCCGACCGCGAGGATCAGCATCCACATCACCACGAAAAGCCCGAGTGTTTTCATCTGGTTGGACATCACTTACTCCTCCGGGGTTCCTTCGAGATCGAGGGGTTCCTCGACATCTTCTCCGCGAGAAATCGCGCACATGGCGTGGCGCGACGTCACCTTGATACGTTCGCGAGGACCGCGACCGCCGTCGACCTCGCCGAATTCTTCGCCGAGGCGACGCTCGTAAGCGTCAAGTAGCTCCCACCCCTGCCAGGTGGTGTAGCGAATCCCGCGTTCTTCCAGCAGCGCGACCATGGCGTCGTGCCCAACGCTGTCACCGCGCGCCTCGATCGTCCCCTCGTTCCAGTCCTCGACGAGGTTCGCGATGGTTTCTTGCGCATCGGATTTCGTCGACCCGATAAGCCCGACAGGACCGCGCTTGACCCAACCGGTGGCGTAGAGACCGGGGATGGTCTCACCACTCTCGTCGATCACACGCCCGCCCACGTTAGGAATGACACCGCGCTGGTCGTCGAAGGGCACGCCGTCAATCGGGCTGGAGAAGTAGCCGACGGCACGGTAGACCGCCTGAACCGGCGTGTCGATGAACTCGCCGGTGCCTTCAACGGTGCCGTCACCGCGCAGCCGGGTGCGTTCAGTGCGCAACGCACGCACGTTGCCGTCCTCGTCGGCAAGGATCTCCGCCGGGGCGTGGAACATGTGGATATGGATGCGCCGGGAGGCGTGGTGCTCATCTTCCATCGCGTAGTTCGTCAGCGCTTTGACGACCTGCTTGGTCTGGTTCGACGAGCGAATCGCCTCATTCGACCCGTCGTCGAAGTCGAAGTCGTCTTCGTAGACGATGACGTCAACGTCGGGTTGTTTGCCGAGCTCACGCAGTTCCAGTGGCGTGAATTTCACTTGCGCGGGACCGCGACGACCGAAGACGTGAACGTCGGTCACCGGGTTGGCTTTGAGACCGCGGTACACGTGGTCGGGAATTTCGGTGACGAGGAGGTCGTCGGCATGTTTGGCGAGGACGCGCGCCACATCGAGGGCAACATTGCCGACACCGATGACGGCAATCTCGCGTGCCTCAAGCGGCCAGGTGCGCGGATAATCCGGGTGCGCGTCGTACCAGGACACGAAATCGGCGGCGCCATAGCTTTGCGGAAGGTCAACGCCGGGAATGTCAAGAGGAGCGTCGCGGTCGGAACCGGTGGCGAAAATCACCGCATCGTAGTGTTCGCTCAGTTCTTCGACGGTGACGTCGCGCCCCACGGTGACGTTGGCGAGGAGCCGGATATCCCCACGCTGAAGGATCTTGTACAGCGCCACGATAATCTGCTTGATCCGCGGGTGGTCGGGGGCGACACCGTAGCGCACCAGCCCGTAGGGGGCGGGGAGGCGTTCGTACAGGTCGATTTCAACGTCGAGACCTGATTTCGCAAGGATGTCGGAGGCGTAGATTCCGGCAGGACCGGCACCGACGACGGCGACGCTGAGCGGACGAGTGTGACTCACGTGCGTGACTCCCCTTCTCGGATGCGGTGAGGTCGTGCGCTGGGCGCACGATCGGACAACACAAACACCGCCATTGTATGAGACCACCCTCGCGAAGGCGAGGGTGGTCATCACTTCATGCCGTGGTTACGCGCTGTCAGTTCATCCGGTTGACGAGCGCGTCGGCGAAGTCGAGCAGCGCGCGCTTCGCTACACAGTTAGGCAGCGGCTGTAGGGCGCGTGTCGCGTCTTGAGTCCACGCCCGGGCGATCTCTCGCGTTTCTTCCACCACGCTGTGCGCACCGAGTCGCGCCACCACATCGGCGAGCGTGTCAGGAGTGGTGAGGTCGCCGTGAGCCAAGTCGGCGAGGATGCGTCGCCCCTCGTTGTCGATGGTGCCGTTTTGCTGCCGTCTCCTCAGCAGCAGCACCGGCATCGTGTCGACTCCTTCAACGAGGTCGGTACCGGGAACCTTGCCCGACACCTCCCCGGTCGAAGTGAGGTCAATGACGTCGTCGACGAGCTGGAAGGCCACGCCAATGCGCTCGCCAAACTCCCCGACCGCGCGGATGACGTCCTCGCCGGCGTTGACGTGCCGAGCTCCGAAGACGGCGGCGGTGGAGATCAGTGACCCGGTTTTGTCGGCGAGTACCTGGAGGTAGAACGCCACCGGATCGTCCTCGCCGCCCGGACCGTAGGTCTCGTTGAGCTGACCGCGACACAACCGTTCAAAGGTCTCAGCATGGTAGGCGATGGTTTCCGCTCCCAGACCGGCGACGATCGTCGATGCCTTCGCGAAGAGGATGTCGCCGGCGAGGATAGCGCGCTTATTGCCCCACACGATCTGCGCCGCCGGGACTCCGCGACGCCGTGCCGCCGAATCCATGACATCGTCGTGGTACAGGGTGGCGAGGTGGGTGAGTTCAACCGCCATCGCCGCGTCGATAGCACTGTGCCACCGCGGGTGGAACTCCTCGCCCCCCTCACCAAAGAGCGCACAGATCAGCGCGAGGATCGGGCGGGTACGCTTCCCGCCCGCCTGGTACAGGTGTTCAATCAGCTCGTGGTGGAGCGGACCGGCATCTTTGAGGACGCGTTCAATCCCTAGCTCAACATGTTCGAGCCCGAGGTCGAGGTAGTCCTCTAGATTCTCGCGTTCTTCCTCGGTCAACGGATCGCGCTGCTCGCTCGCCTGAGATTCGCTCACGGCAACACCACGGTGACGTGCGAGAGGAGGTCGAGGATCGGCGTGGGGAAGATGCCGAGCATGACGGTGAGGACAGCGCTGACGAGGATGGCGATGAAGGAGTAGCCC
>JAEZVQ010000044.1 GCA_023420745.1 Actinomycetes bacterium | reverse complement strand
GATCTGACCGGGGCGCACGCAGGATCGGCGCACGAGGTGGGCGCCGACGACGATCGATTCTTTATTCGCCAAAGCCAGTTGAGCGCCGCTGCGCAGTGCGGCGAGTGTCGGCTCCAGCCCGACACCGCCGGTAATCCCGTTGAGGACGATCCCGCGTCCGTCGAGGCATCCCGCGAGCGCGATGACCGCGTCGATACCGACCTCGACGGTGGCGGGCTCACCGGTGGTAGCATCGCGGCTGACCTCAGCGAGTTCGGCGAGCACGCGGGCACGGTCGTGAGGATGTGTCAGCGGCTGTCCGTGTCGTTGTGCGTGGTCGAGAGAGGCGATGGCGATACGCCGCGGTCGATAGCGTCGAGCTTGGTCGATGAGGAGGTCGAGTTGCCCGCCACCGGCTGCGAGCCCAACGACGCGCAGCTCGTTCGCGTGGTGGTCGACGATGTCGAGGGCTTGGGTTCCAATCGACCCGGTGGATCCGAGGATGACGAGGTCGCGTGGCGCTCCTGTGCCGCTCACACTCACTCCACAGACAGAAGGATCTCGATGACTCGCGCCAGGTAGGCGTCAACAATTCCCTCGCTGTACGCGTCTTCGCCCTTGGCCGGAGGGAACGTCAGTGCGCGAACCTCGTCGACGCGGATCATTTCCTGTTCGTCGAAGTAGCGGATCAGGCGGTCGCAGAAAGCGTCAACCTCGGCAATGCGGTAGCCGACAACCCCCTTCGCAGGGTGGGCAAATCGTTCGCCTTCGGGGCGGGTCAAACGCGGGTACAGCGAGTTTGCGGCACGGTTGGCAACGTGGCTCAGCCATGCTTCTTCGCCGTTGACCGCGACGTGGTCGGCTCGGTCGCGCGACACAAATGCCGCTTCGAGCCGGTCGAGTGCCGCGTCGACAACAGCAGGATCGTAGCCGCGGTATTTGAGGGGGAAAATGGCGCGGTGGACGTTCGATGCGGAGAACTCGCGTGCCGGCACACCACCTTCGTAGGCTTCGCGTGCGGTGTCGAAGAAACGATCAACGCTGGCGGGGTCGTAGCCGCGTTTGAAGAAACTCACCGTCGGAAATACGTCGCTCATTTCGTCTCTCCCTTCGAACGCGCCATGCTCGTCGCCAACTGCCCGCAGGCACCGTCAATATCCGATCCACGTGTATCACGAATCGTGGTCGTCACCCCATTATGTCGTAGCGTTTCGACAAACTCACGCTGTGCGCGCGGTGTCGACGCTGTCCATATAGAGCCGGGGGTGGGGTTGAGTGGGATCGGATTGACGTGCGCCCAGCCTTTACCTCGCCGATTGAGTTCGTCCGCGAGGAGCTGCGCTCGCCACGGATGGTCATTCATGTCACGAATCAGAGCGTATTCGATGGACACCCGGCGCCCAGTAGCGACGAAATAGCGTCGCGCAGCGTCGAGGAGTTCCCCCACTTTCCACCGCGAGTTAATCGGGATGAGTTCGTCGCGCAACTCGTCATCGGGGGCGTGCAAGGACACCGCGAGGGTGACGGGGAATCCGCTGGCGGCGAGCTTGTCAATCGCCGGCACCAGCCCGACCGTCGACACGGTGATGTTGCGCGCCGATAGCCCGAATCCTTCGGGACTGTCGTCAATGAGACGGTGGAGCGCGTTAATGATGGCGCGATAGTTCGCCAGCGGCTCCCCCATGCCCATAAACACGACGTTGGACAGTCGAGTCGGCGAGCCACCCACTTCGCTGTCACGGCAGGCTCGAGCAGCTTCGCGCACCTGGTCGATAATTTCGCCGGTCGAGAGGTTACGAGTCAGCCCCATTTGCCCGGTGGCGCAAAACGGGCACGCCATCCCGCATCCGGCTTGGCTGGATATGCACAGCGTGGTGCGTGAGGGGTAGCGCATCAGCACGGATTCGACGCGCGCACCGTCGTAGAGCTCCCACAGGTGCTTGACCGTCATCCCCGCGTCGGCAACGAGGCGCGTCACCGGCGTAACCATCGTCGGCAACACCGCGTCTCGAATCGCCTCGCGTTGTGCGACGGGAAGGTCGCTCATCATTTCGACGTCACCGTGATAGTGCGCGAAATAGTGAGTGGACACCTGGTTGGCACGAAAAGCGGGGATACCCGCTGCTTTCATCACCTCACGACGTTGCGTGAGATCGAGGTCGGCGAGGTGAACGGGCGGTTTGCCGCGTCTTTTCGCGGTGAACGACAGAACCGGACGCGCGTCGGGTGAGGTGGCACCCTCGGGAGGCTGATCACTGGGCATCACCTGGCGCCCACGCTGAGCCGTGGTGAGCGTACCTGTGCGTGCGCCGTGCGATGAGGTCGGGCGCGGGTTGCACGTGTGCGCGTCTCGTGTCATCGCCCAGCCGCCGTGAAAATCAGGTATGCCACGGGCGCCACCATGAGCAGTGAGTCCATGCGATCCATCACGCCACCGTGTCCGGGCAGGAGGTTGGACATATCTTTGAGCCCGACGTCGCGCTTAATCAGCGATTCAACGAGGTCTCCGACAGTGGCGGCAACAGTGGTCGCACACGCGAGGATGAGCCCCCACCACCATGCCGCACCGAGCCACATCATCCCGGCAACGCCAACGATGAGCGACAGCCCGAGCGATCCGGCAAATCCTTCCCACGACTTCTTCGGCGAGATCCTCGGCGCCATCGGATGCTTGCCGAACACGATACCGACCATCCATCCTCCGGTGTCATTCGCCACCGGCATCAGCAGGTAGACGATCACCGCACGCGCACCGGCGTCAAGACCAAGCATGAAGACGACGAAACTGGCGAGGAATGCCACGTAGATGAGGGCGAATACCGTCGTCACCACAGCGGGGAGGATCGATCCCGCAGGACGTTCCAGCAGTTTCCACAACACGACGGTGGCGGCGGTGAAACACAGTGCGGCCAGGGTGGCTTCTAGACCGAGAGTGCCCGCGCATACGAGCATCCCGATGGCACCGATCCACGCGGGGATGAGGACAACTTCGCGACCGACGCGGGCGAAGGCTCCAGCAAGTTCCCACAGTGCGACGAGGACAAGAACGGCGATCAGCACCATTGTCGCGACACGTGACAGCAGCAACGCGGCAACGGCGATACCGCCGAGCCCCACACCGACACCGACCGCAGCGGGGAGGTTACGCCCGGCTCGCCCCGACGCTGGAAGTGGCGTGTGGTTCGGGGTCGGACCGGGGTGGATGATTCGAGAAAGATTCACGGATTTCTTTTCTGGCGCGCCCTGCGCTCGGCGGGTGACGCGGGATTCAGACGGTGAGCAGATCCTTTTCCTTTGACGCGAGCTCGCGATCAATCTTTTCCACGTAGCTCTTCGTCAGGCTTTCGAGTTCCTTTTCGGCGCGCTCCACCTCGTCCTCGCCGGCTTCCCCATCCTTCTTGATCCGGTCGAGTTCTTCCTTCGCCTTGCGTCGCTCGTTGCGAATCGAAATCCGCCCTTCTTCAGCGCGCTGGCGTGCCTGCTTGACGTATTCCTTGCGGCGTTCTTCAGTCAGCGCCGGCAAAGTACAGCGAATGACGTTGCCGTCATCGGTGGGGTTAATCCCGAGGTTCGCCTCCTGAATCGAGTGAATAATCGCTTGCACCGCCGAGCGATCGTAGGGGCTAATCAACACCATCCGCGCTTCGGGGATCTGCAGCGAGGCAAGCTGCTGCAACGGAGTCGGCGCACCGTAGTAGTCCACGAGGAGAGAGTTGAATGTGTCGGGATTGGCGCGTCCAGTACGGATATTGCCAAACTCGCGTCGCGTCGCTGCAACAGCTTTTTCCATCCCGTCTTCGGCACCAAGCAGTGCGTCTTCAATCATGGTCGGTTCCTCTCGTCACTTCGTCAGTTCCGGCTTGTTGATACTAGGGTACCGATCTTCTCACCTAAGAGTGCCGCGGTCACATTCCCCGGTTCACTCATTCCAAACACCCGCATGGTCAACCCGTTGTCGCGGCACAGAGAGAATGCGGCGGCGTCAACGACTTTCAGCCCGCGTGCCAGCGCTTCGGAGTAGGTAATGAAGTCGAGTTTTTTCGCCTCGGGATTCGTCCGCGGATCGTCGTCGTACACGCCGTCAACCCCGTTCTTCGCCACCAGGAGCTCGTCGCAGCAGGTCTCTAAGGCACGCTGTGCCGACACGGTGTCGGTCGAGAAATACGGCAAACCAGCGCCGGCACCAAAGACGACAACGCGTCCTTTTTCGAGGTGGCGAATCGCGCGCAGCGGAAT